>JALYVR010000462.1 GCA_030853145.1 Chloroflexota bacterium
TCACTGGTTCGATCGCGGCGGGCTACGTCGCCGATCACGCCATTGTAGAGGGCACAGCCATGCGCATCATGACTGGCGCGCCCGTGCCTCTGGGAGCCGACAGCGTGATACAGGTTGAGCTGACGCGTTCCGGCTCCGATGCGTCCGGCAGCGAATGGGTTGAGATCCTGGAGCAGGTGGTCCCCGGCAACAACATTCGCCCGGCGGGAGAAGACATGCGGCGTGGCCAGACGATCTTATCGCCTGGCCGCGAGATCGGGCCGTGGGAGATAGGTACCCTGGCCACGCTCGGCTGGCCCACAGTACCGGTGATACGTCGGCCACGGGTAGCGATCCTCAGCACAGGCGACGAGGTCATTGATGTGGACGAGCCGCTACAGCCAGGCAAGATTCGCAATAGCAATGGCTACCTGCTGGAAGCGGCTACCAGGCGTGCCGGCGCCGAAGCGCGGCGCCTGGGCGTCGCGCAAGATACGGTGGAGAGCCTGCGCGAGAAATTCGGCGAGGCCGTCGAGCACGACCTCATCATCACCTCCGGCGGCGTCTCTGTGGGCGATTTTGATCTTGTGAAGGATATCATGACGGAGCAGGGCGAGATCAACTTCTGGCGTATCAACATGCGACCAGGAAAACCGGTGGCCTTTGGGGAGATCGGCGGCGTGCCTTTGCTGGGCCTGCCAGGGAACCCGGTATCAACCGCCGTCACCTTCGAGCTGTTCGCGCGTCCCGTCATTCGCAAGTTGCTGGGGCATACGCGCCTGCTGCGTCCGCAGGTGAACGTCATCGTCGAGGATGGCGTGAGCGACCGTGCCATGCGCCGCCATTACGTGCGCGCATGGGTCGCATGGCACGCTGGACGCTTTATAGCACACACAACCGGCAACCAGGGATCGCATATCACCACCTCACTACTGAATGCCAACGCGCTGATTGTCGTGCCCGAAGGTGGCGTCGAGGTACGCCCCGGAGATAGCGCGCAGGCGATGATGCTCGACTGGCCCGAAGTCTGAAGTCAACTCGATCATGCCTGCTAGCGTGGACGCCGCAGTTTCTTGAGATGGTAGCGCATCTGGTCGCGCGACATACGCAGCAACGCGGCCGCCTGTACCTGGTTTCCATGGCAACGATGGAGAGCCTCCTGGATAAACTTGCGCTCGATATCGCCCAGGAACGCCGCCAGGGCGATCCCCTCAGCGGGCAGGCTCATCTGTTGCCGCACCTCCTGCAGGCGCTGAGTGCCACTGCACCCGGCTTTGAGAACGTGTTCCGGCAGGTGGGCAGGAAGAATCTCGTCTCCATCGCACAGCACCTGCCCATATTGGATGACGCTGCGTAGTTCGCGCACATTACCGGGCCAGGAGTAGCGCACTAAGAGCGCCATGGCTTCCGCGCTCATGCGCAGCGGCTTCACGCCTTCAGAGATATTCATGCGCAAGAAGTGGGTCACCAGCGGCTCAATGTCCTCCGGTCGCTCGCGGAGAGGGGGCAGCGAGATGGTCAACACCTTGAGGCGATAAAACAGGTCCTCGCGAAAGGTTCTATGCGTGACCGCAGCCTTAAGATCAAGGTTAGTGGCGGAGATGATGCGCAGATCAACCTTGACCTCCTTGGTGCTGCCCACAGGGCGGAATGCGCGGGTTTCGAGAAAGCGCAAGATTTTGGGCTGCAATATCAGAGGCATGGAGCCAATTTCATCAAGGAAGAGGGTACCCTTATTAGCGCGTACGAGGTAGCCTTCATGGCCAGGTCCGGCGTCGGTAAAGGCTCCCGCCTCAACGCCGAAGAGTTCCGTTTCCAGCAGGGTCTCAGGGATCGCCGCGCAATTGAGATCGACAAACTGGTAGGCTGCCCGGCTGCTGAGCGCGTGGATGGTGCGCGCCACCACATCTTTGCCGGTGCCACTCTCGCCTTGCAAGAGGACCGTAATGGCTGGATAGGCCGCGACCTGGCGCACCATAGTGACAACTTCTTGCATGGCCTTGCTATGTCCCACAACTGCGCCCAAAACGTCGGACCCTGGTCCCTGCACCGATTCATGTTCCGCTGACACACCACACCTCCTCCACACATAACCCACACCCACACCGCACATATTTCCTAGTAGCGGCCTCCTACTACAGGAGCATACACAGGTTGAGGAATTTGCAAAGAAGCACCCGGCTGTAAAGGCTGTAGAGGCTGAGACATGCCCCAGCCATGCCCCAGAATAAAGGTCGCGCCATTGCCGCCATTCCCCCACTGCGACTCGGTCTCTATGTAGCCGGCAGGGGAGAGAGCACTCAAGGCGCCGGTTGTTGGCACCACGGCTGCCCACGGTTGAGCAGGAGCCATAGCATACCCTGCGGGCGCGGCATAGCCATTATTCAAACCTGCCGCCACCAGGTCCCGCGAGACCGGCGAGAGTTCCTGCATTGGAGGCATTACCTGCGGCAACCCGACAACCAGCAGGCCAAGCGCAACCAGTTCACCCGCCACCTGGCACACCAGCTCAGGCGACATCACCAGCATCTGTGAGGCCATCTGCAAAGTTGTACGTCCATCGGCCTGCGTAAAGACGCGCCATTGCTCCGGCGTCAGCGGAACCTGCATGTTCTGCTCGCGCACCCGCGACAGATCCGTAGGCACAAGCACCATCTCAGGTCGCATGAACGAGATATCAATGCGCATCGGGGCAAGCGGCGTTGTGACAGGCGTCGGCATTGGCAGAGATGTGGATACTGTGGATGGCTCAGGGGGAGGAGCCATGAAGGGCACGGACATTGGGGTTGGTTCTGGCGCTGAGGCGGCAAACGCGAAGGGAGCGATCGCATCAGTATCAAGCAAGAGCGACTGCGTGGTACGCGCCCGCACAGGAGCTGGGGCGACAGGCGCGGGTGGCTCTGGCTGCAGTGGAGATACGGCCTCAACAGGCGTGGGGCGGAGTGGCGCCGGTGCTGGGGATGCTGGCTGCGGTATCAGTGACGAGACAGAAAGAGAGACCAGGAGGCGCGCTGCCGGTGGCTGCTGGTCCTCCTCAAAATAGATCTCGCCCGTTGTCCAGGTGAAAAGTACCTCCAGCACCTTCCTGACTTCCCCGGTCGCCCAGGCCCGTAGCTCTTCACGGCTGATATGGCCACGGTCCATCAGGGCGATCGCTATGCGGGTCTCGCTGGGTTCCAGACCGTTGATGGCATGCAGCGTGTCTTGCTGCGCTTCGCGCGAAATAAGGCCACACTGTAGTAAGCGATCGGCTAAGGTAGCGTTTCCCCTCACAGGTCCAATACACAGCAGCAGACCCTGTCTGAAATAGAGTTCGATCCACAAACCGCCCTGCTTGACCACAAGTAACCCTGTTTTTTCATGTGACTCAAGCCGCTGCACAACCTCCGCCAGGCTTAACTGTTCTAACGTACTTACAAATGACACGGCTATTCTCCGCCCGTCCAAAAACGACTCTTAGCGCATAACGTACTCGCTATCCCTAGGGAAGCTGTAACACCGGCGCCAGAGACCTCTACAAAAACCAGCTTCAATACAAACGGCACCAACGCGCGTTCACGGAGGGAGAGGGATTCGAACCCCCGGGGCTTTCACCCAACTGTTTTCAAGACAGTCGCAATAGACCACTCTGCCATCCCTCCGCCACTAGTGTACCACATCCCTTCCCGATTTTGGAAGGGGTCCCACCCAAATTTGGCGCGGGTTTACATTTATTTAAAGATTTACGCTCCCTATGTGTTCTCTCCCTCGGAGGGCAGCTCTTCCAACTGCGGCAGCGGGTTCGGGACAGTGAAATCCAGCCAGCTTTCGGCGATCTTGCCGTTGACGATACGATCGGTACTGGTGCCTTTGATGTCTTCGGACTCAGCGACCTTCTCAGGATCGGCGGGTATGCTCATCACTGCTCCAATGGGCGAACCACTGTGGGCGGTGATATGCGAGACGACCTTGTCGCCTTCGACGGTCTGCTTGTCAACCACAAAGTGTAGCTGAGAATAGCCGCTGAGGAACTCCGTGACGAATTGCTTGAAACCTGCCAGCCCGGATGGCAGTCCCGGCGGAGTGTGGGCGTAGTGGAACACGTAGTCCGGCGCAAATAGCTCATCCACAAGTTTGGGATCTCTCTTTGTCAGAACTTCTTCGTAGTAGCGCCTGACAAGCGCCTTGTTTGTTTCTGTTGACATGAGAACTTCCTTTCTGCCTGTTGGACTATAGGAGAAATACACCCATACCTATGACACGTTGTAGAGATACTAGTTGTGTCATAAAAGCCTCTCTGTGTTACTCTGGCTGCCGCTTATCCTCTCGAAAGGCGGTGGGGATCGGACTAGTGTCTTTCAGCACCTCACCACAACCTGGTCTGACCACTTCATCCGGGCTATTGGTGTTTGGGGGGAGTTTTGGACCCGCTTTAGCGGCGTTAGAGCTGTTTACTGTCTGGGGGAAGAGCTATCAGGGCGTTGGATTTCTCTTCTTCATTCTCGAAACGCTGGCCTATAGCGTCATCATGACCTGGTATATGAACCATACCCGCTTTAGCGTCTTTATGGCGATCCTATTTCACGCGGCTGTTGGCAGTGGCCCACTCCTCTTCCTGGTCCAACTCTTCCCGCATCTCTCGCAGGTCATACGAGGCGGCATTCCTGCGGATATCCTCTTCAAGTACCAGGTCTACTCTACCCTGGCATGGTTATAGTGGCCCTTGTGCTACTAGTACTGACGCGTGGTCGGCTAGCGTATAAACCCGAAGCGGTCGCCTATCCTTCATAGTTGCG
>JALYVR010000463.1 GCA_030853145.1 Chloroflexota bacterium
GTTCATCCGCTTGTGATACACCGTGTGAGTGAGAGATGCCTGTTAGCTATCTCAATTCCATTCTCTATCAGATTCGTCGAGGTGCTTCATCACTGCTTCGATGTCTGCGTACGTCTTCATGGTTGTGCTATAGGCCTCATCCACTTGAAGTTCTGACTTACGTCCCAGTCCATTATCTCACGACCAGTCTGGTTCCCACATGCATCAGCGTCAAGAGGAAAAAGCCGAGCGCCGTGAGACTATGCACCAGACGTGCCCTGGGAGGCACGCGCTTGTGTCTGATCGCGAATTCTACCCACACGCCGAGTTCCACCAGAAAGGTGAGAATACTCCATGCCAGAAGTCCGGTGAGCACCGCAGGTTGGGTCAGGGCTGCGGTTACGGACAGCGTCAAGAGCAGGGGGATATATAGCAGCGCATGAAGGGTCACGATGGCGAGCACCGCCCAGCCAAAGAGCTGATGATACTGGCGTAAAAAAAGCAGCAGCAAGCGGAATACCGTACTGAACCAGCGCCCGGTGCGTCTCTTCATCCAGACATACCAGACACGGGCTGTCCATTGATCAGATGCATACAAGGCAGCCACCATCGAGACCAGACCAGCCATGGAGCCGCCCCTTGCCAGGATCGCTGGAAGAGGAATGGGTCTGCCATGACTCTGGTCACTGAGAATGGTTCCGATGCTGTAGATGAGCAGCAATCCACCGATGCTGATGATTACCCAGGAGGATGGCAGTCGCACCAATCGTATCCCACCAAAGACGACCAGCAGGAGAATGCTAGCAAGCAAGGTAATCGTTAGAAAGTCGGGGAGCGTCCCCAGGAATTGTGCTATAAGAGAGGTCTTCATCGTCACGTTATCTGATCCTCTTTTCTTTTCTCTGCGCTGCCCTCATGCTGCTCGTTTCAGCCAGCATGCATGTAGTGATGCTTCACCCAGGTGGGTTCACCATCATCTGGCAACCTCTTGTGCTACTATAGACCAACGGCTGTGAAGAACTGATCAAGAGAGGATGATGATCCTGTGTGGTGTGTGGGCCCATTCTTCATAAGATCTTCATCAGTGATGCGGTATACTCACAAGGGCAGAATGACGCTGCTCGATAGCCCTGGTACATGCACCAAAGGAAGGGGAAATGCCGATGAAACGATGGCTGAAAGCCTGGAACGGGCCGAGCACCTGCGTCGTCAGATGGTAAGCGATATTGCCCATGAACTGCGTACACCCCTCACCACCATCCAGGCCTATCTGGATGCCTGTGAGGATGGGGTGTTAGAACCAGGTCCGGCCATCATCCTCTCGCTCCAGGAAGAAGCTATGCTCCTGGCGCGCCTCGTGGCAGACTTACAGGAATTGAGCATCGCCGAAGCCGGGCACCTGAAGCTAGACTGCACGCCCCTTGCCCTGGAACGCTGCCTCCATGCCGCGATGCAGAGTGTGCAAGCGGGAGCGCGAGAGAAGCACGTCACCCTTGCTGTCGAGGTACTAGCTGATCTGCCATTCGTCACGGCAGATGCCGGGCGTGTAGGACAGATTCTGCGCAATCTGCTGACGAATGCGCTGACACATACGCCTGCGGGCGGGACGATTACTGTGAGTGCTGTGTGTCGAGACCGAGAGGTTGAGGTGTCTATCAAGGACACGGGGAGCGGCATCGCCCCAGAGCATGTGCCGTATCTCTTTGAGCGCTTTTATCGCGCAGACGTCTCCCGCAGTCGCAAGACAGGAGGGACAGGCCTTGGTTTAGCGATTGTGAAACAGCTCGTCAAGCCCATGGCGGTCACATTCGAGTTGAAAGCACACCGGGTCAGGGAACCAGCTTTCTCTTTACCTTGCCCATCGAATGAGCATATGCGGCCTGACACCGGCGCTCATGATAGGAGCACATGGGTACTATCATTTATCGAGATTGTTGGCCTGCCTGCCAAATAATAAGCAAGGATGCATCCTGCAAGCCAACGTTTGAATCGCCCTGGCGGGTTCTACAAACCATCTCGACGCCTGACCCTCTTCGTGGTACAATCGACAAAACACGCATAGAAGCACATTGTTGCGAGGCAGAGAGGACAGGCAGGCCATGGCCCGGAAAAAAGAGATCAGACATACTAGCTCTCCCGAAGAGCTGGCAGAGATACAACAGCTTATCGAACAGGTTCACGACATCGCGCAGGAACTGCATGCCAGCAGCGACGCCCAGCAGATGGAGGCGGCGCTGGCAGGCGTCAGCGGTACATCAGAGACTATACAGACAGCCTTTGCGAAGGCCCTAGCCAAAGAACACGACCCCGACGCGGCGGATGTGCTGCTGGCTATGCATACGTTCAGCCCAGCTAAGGAGGGCCGCAAAGAGGCACGCCGCTCCCTGATTCACCTGGAGGGCGCGAAGGTGTACCCACAGTGGAGTCCACCAGCAGAGCAGCCAGCGGTTATCGCCACCAATCCGCCACGCTTCTGGAAAGGCCTGGTAACCGAGATGCGCGAGCAGGGCGAGATGCAGCTTTTCCTGTTCTGGGAACAAGGGTTAGAATATAACCAGGGCCGCATGTTTTCTTTCATGCTCGACTTCTGGCACGATGGTGTCAAGAATTTCGTGCTGGAGACCAGCAACAAGCGCAACATTGAGGAGAGCATTGCGAACTCCAACCCGCAACATAAGGATGTGAAGCTGGTGGACTGCACCCTGGCGGAGGGGCGCCGTCTGGTAGAGGAGGCCCTCTCGGTGAACAAGTGGCGGGGCACAACGCCACACAAGGACTATCGCCACCACCTGCCTACCGTGCGCACCTTGCTGATCGACGCTCCCGACACGGACCAGGGCAGGGGCCGCACCTTTATCAATCCCGAACTTGAGCCTGACGAGATCGCGGTCAATTACGTCGGCGCCTGGTCGCTGGGCGACTATGGGCTGACCTACGACCTGCTCTCACGCAACAGTTCTATGCGCGACAACATCGCGCGCACCGAATGGATTGAGCAACATCGTGCCTGGGCCGATGAGGCAAAACCGGCGCGGATGGAACTGGGCTTCGCCTATGAACGCGAGCAGACGCAGAGCGCCCTCTGGCTCCCCACCCCCATCATCAGCGGCCGCAGCACAGCGCGCAAAGAGGTGGAACTGGGCTGGTCCCTTGAGCTGTCCGAGACGCCCCTCAGCGGCACACTCAAGGATATGCCGCTGGGCACCGCCGTCAACAAGGACACCGGGCGACACTGGTTCTGGACCAGTTACACGCTGGCCCGCGAAGAGGGCGGGTGGCGCATTCAAAGCATTACCGACGAGGGCGCCAGGGCCCAGGGCCTGTCTGCCATTGAACTGCAAAAACGCATCACAGAGCAGAACAAACGTATCCAGGAGATCGTGCAACGACAACAAAGCGCGGAGATGCCTATCTCGCCGCAAAAATCTGATGCCAGGGACTCGTTTGAGGAGGTCATACGGCGCATCCAGCAGACCCTGGTCTACGACGATGCCCTGATGGTTAAGCTCGCGCTTGTGCGTACCGGCTACGAGGCCGCGTTCAGCCACGCCATGGCCATCGGGGCAGCAGAGCGCGCCGCCGTCTACATCGCACGCATAGCACAGCGCTTCCCCGAAGATCGAGCGGATATGCTGAGACAGCTCGCGGCCCTCCAGGCCGAAATCGGCGATACCTACCATGAGCGCGACATGCAGGAGCGCGCCGCGCGCTTCTACGCGCTTTCTGAGCAGGCTCTGCGCGACTCTATAGAGGTGCAGAGCACTCCCCTCAGCTATATTCTGCTGGCCCAACTGAAGTTGCGCATTAGCGAGGATAGTGACGGGGCCGAGCAACTGCTTCGCCAGGCCCAGAACCTGCGTCCCGACCAGGGGGAGGAGACGGTGATCGAGGTCGGTTTCGGCGATATCGCCAACCAGCGCGGGCAGTTTGAGGAGGGGCTACAACACTTCGAGCGCGCCGTCGAATTAAACCCCGATTACCCCTCTATCTGGGTCGCTATTGGACAGACACAGGAAAGGCTCAAGCGTCCTGTAGAGGCCGAAGAGAGCTTCAAACGCGCGCTCCAGGAGAACCAGCAAGACCTGGAGGCGTATACCTATCTCACCAACCTATATGTGCAGACAAAGCAGGATCACAAAGCTATCGAAGAGCTTGAGCGCGGACTGCGTGTCATGCCCACCTCCGTGCAACTTCATGCCCTGCTCGCAACGGTCTACATGGATATGGAGGACTACTCCCAGGCGGAACGCTACCTGGACGAGATCGAGCGCATCAACCCGGACCTCCCGGATATCGCGCCTATGCGCCAGGCAATTAACCAGGCAAAGAAGCGCTCATGACGACACAGGAACGCGCGCTTACCTATCACACGGTGACGCTCGGTCCCCTCGTGCGCACAGGCGACGCGCTGGCCGAGGTATCGATCGAGGATGAGACAGGGGAACAACGAATGCTCTCCCTGCCCATCGCGGCCGGACTACCGGGCGAGCGCGTGACGATCGCCGTCGAGGAACCGGAGCAGGCGCGCACAGGACGACACCGGCGGCGCTGGAGGCCGCGCCCGCCGCGCGCCTGGATTACCGAGATCCACGAGGCCTCGCCGCTGCGTACCCAGGCGCCCTGCCCGGTCTTCGGGGTCTGTGGCGGCTGCCAGCTTCAGCATATGCGCTACGAGGCGCAGATCGCGTGGAAGCGTGCGGTCGTGCAAGATCTGCTGCGCGAGGTCGGCGGCTTCGCGCAGCCGCCGCTGCTGGCGACCGTGCCCTGCGATG
>JALYVR010000464.1 GCA_030853145.1 Chloroflexota bacterium
GTGTGGGACCGAGCGCGGGCGCCAGCAGCGCCGGAATGCCGAAGAACCCCATGGCGGTGCCGCGTTCCTGCGGCGGAAATTCGCGGAACAGTAGTGTGATAGAGAGCGGGAAAAGCGCCGCGCCCCCTGCCCCTTGCAGGACGCGGAAGAGAATGAGCACAGGGAGGCTCCACGCTATCCCACAGAGCGCCGAGCCGATAGTGAAGGCCGCCAGCGACATAATATAAAATCGCTTGATGCCAAATCTATCGGAAAAGTACGCTGCCGTTGGCGTGATGACACCCTGAGTCAGGATGTAGGCCGTGAGTACCCATTGAACGCTATGGATATCGGCGCCAAAGGCTGTCTGTAGCCTTGGGATGGCAATATTGACAATGGTCTGGTCCAGAATACTCATGAACACACCAATGATCACCACCATCGCCACAATCCACTTGTAGCTCAGTCCTCCGCTCCGCTGCCCAGCTTGAACAGTAGCTTGCATGCGGTGAGACTCCTTCCAATAAGAAAAAACAGTATCCCGTAGCTGGTCGCTTGCGCGCCCATGCCTCCAGGATGATTACTACACACCCGGTCTATATCCGGTACTGTGAGAGGGCCACTCGTACACTGTAGCGGTGCTGCTTGCATCACCGGAGGGATGCCATCGCCCCTACGCGGATCAGGACGCGTCCCGGTTTCCTCTCGTCTATGTCTTACGTTCGCGTTTGCTCGCGTCGTACCATGCCATACAGCAGTAGAGAGGCTAATTGATTGATAAGTTCCTCGCGTGTTGACTGCGCGAAGAGGCTAAGCCCGCGCCCGATGGCGCGCATAGCGAAGAAAGCCGCTATGATCTGCACAAACAGGGCAGGATCAACGTCGTCGCGAAAGTAGCCCTCGGTTTGCCTGCGTTGAACATACTCTGTGACGCGTTTGCGGTCCTTTACGATCATATCTGCGAGTATACGCGCCGGCTGCGGGTGTGTGTAAACAAGTAAAATAGCCAGACGTGTAAGATCGCCATGTGTCGTCGCTGTAAAGGCATCGTAGAAGGCTCCAGCGATCCTCCGAAAAATGCTTTCATCATCCGTCAGGACACCATCTTGCATATCTTGCGCGATCATGTCGATAGCCGGATACAGCATGGAATGCGGGGTATAGTGCTTGACAATCGCTAAGAGCAGATCCTCCTTGCTATGAAAATGCCAGCAGAGCGTGCCTCGCGTTACCCCCGCCTCGCTGGCGATCTCTTCCAGCGTTGTCGCCGAGACGCCAGAGCGCGCAAAGGTATTGAGGGCCGCTTCTAAAATGGCTGCCTGCGTATCCTGTGACGGCCTGTCATGCAGCAGTCCACGGCTCACCAGATCCGCGCGTAGCTCTTCTTTGCCGCCCGCGAAGTGATAGTAGAAGCTCGGCCGTGAAAGGTCCGCTTTTTTGATGATCTCATCAACGGTCATTTCATCGAAAGAACGCTCTTCAAGGAGCGTGCGCGCCGCGTGAATAAGCCGCTCTTTGCCGCTGCTTCTGCCCGTGTCAGCATAACGTTCAGCCATCAATGATGCTATCCTTACCAGCGTTTCAGATTGTACCATACAGTTACTATGATTGTAATGTATAGTCGCTCTGTTAAGTATAGTAAAGAGTGAGGGGAAAAGTCAAGAGTCTTATGGCCTGGATAGCCCCTTTCAATGGTGATTGATGTAGGGACGATAGCTATGATGGGATGACGGCCTGCGACCTGGTCGGCGTTTCTGTATCTGAAAATTGAGATGCGCCGATGCGAAAAATCAGTTCATAATTGCCTATGCTGATATGGTCACCGTCGGTGAGCACACACCCGCTTTCGGGAACTGGCTGGCCGTTGACGAAGACGCCATTCGCGCTGCGCCGGTCGTAGACCACGGACTGACCCTCCTGGCGCTTCAACATGGCATGATGGCGCGAGGTGAGCGTATCCTGATCGAGCAGCACATCGCTGGAACCTGCGCGACCGAGTGTGACCTCGTCTTGCTCCACGATGTACTCGTACGGCTCTTCCGCGGACGGTGGACTGATGACGAGGCGCACCGGCATGAATGCTAGCGTATCTTGCTCGTAAGCCTGAGGGGCTAGAGTTGCGGGCACGCCACCCTCGCTGGTCGGCAGTTCCGCTGGCATAGCCAGTTCGTAGGCTTGAGGGTCCAGAGTTACGGGTATGCCGCTATCACCGGTTGGTAGCTCCGTTGGCATATCGTGCTCGTGGGCCTGGGGCTCCAGGGTTGCGGGCACACCACTCTCGCTAGTGGGCAGCTCTGCTGGCTGCGGGGGCGCCGGGATCGGCACAGGCATTGGCGTGAGCGGATCGGGAATGGGCATCGGCGCGGCCGGCGGTGGCACCGGGATCGGTTCAGGCGCGGGTGGTGGCACGGGTTCGGGTGTGGGTCCAGGAACTGTCTCCGGGGCCGGTGGTGGTGTGGGAATAGGTGTGGGTCCAGGATTGGGATGAGGGTCCGGTAGCGGCACAGGTTCGGTCGTGGGTACAAGCGCCGGACCGGAACTGTCCTCTATGGTAGCGTTCACCTGAGGTAGCGCCTGGAACGAGGAATCAACAGGGACAGCTTCGATAAACGTGAGGGCGATAAGTTCTTCTTGCGCAGCCGGTGACGTTTCAACAGGTTGAGCCTGCTGTGAGGCCCCATTGACCGGCATAACCTCACCAGTGCCAGTGCTTACCTCCGGTTGCAAGCCAGTCTCAGGCTCCGCCTGTGGCACAGACAAGCTGTCGGAGGCAAAGGTAGGTTCAGCTTCAAAGGTGGGTTGGAACTCAAGTTGTACATCGGGTTCAGAAACGGGTGGCTCAGGGACAGATATGCTATCGGCGGCAAAGGTTGGCTCGCTATTGCTGGTGGGTTCGAGTTCAAGAACAGGCTCAGGTGCGCGTGTGGATTGTGGTTGCATGCTTAACACAGATAGCGGCGTGAGGGCTGGTTTGGGGCGCAGGGTTGCCAGCAGCGCATCGGCGAAGGCGCGGATAGATGGATAGCGCTCATCTGGATAGACGGAGAGCGCGCGCCGGATGATGCCCTCTTGTTCCATCGTGACTCTGGGGTTGAGCGAAATAAGCGAGGTCATGGTCTCCGTCAGTTTTAGTTGTTCAACCTCTTCTGGTGAACCAAGATAGGGTGGACGACCTGTGATCCAGAAGTACAGCACGACGGCAAGCGCGAATTGATCGCTCGCGGGCGTTACGCGTTTGCCGATCTGTTCGGGGGCCGCGGTGATCGGCAGCGGCGTGGCCTGTGGGCGACCAAAGCGGCGTACATAGTTTGCCAACCCAATATCTGCGAGCAGGAAAGGTGCGTAGCCTGGCACATGAGCCAGGTCTGGTCCTTGTGCCACCAGGATGTTCGAGAATGTGAGCGAGCCATGCAGGTACCCAAGACTGTGAATGTATTCCAATCCCTGGGCAAGTTGCTGCCCATACTGTATGGACTCGGCAATCCCCAACGGCGGGCGAAACCAGAGCCGCCCCTCGCTGCTCAGCAGGGAGCCGCTGCTTAGATAGCGGCGGGCGATGTAGAGCTGGCCATGCATCTCGCCATAATCAAGAACGGCTACCAGGGAGGGATGATTGAGCATGCTGATGCCTTGCATCTCGCGAAAGAACTGCCGCCGGGCCGAGTCTGCGAGCGGAGACCACGGATGGATGAGTTTGAGCACCACTTTGCGCGAAAGCATGGCATCTTCCGCCTCGTAGCTCTCCCCTGATATCCCGCTACCAAGCAAGCGAATGATACGATAGCGCTCAAATATCTGACCTTCTTCCAATGCTGGCATACGCAACCTCACTTTTCTTACTCGCAAGTCTTGTTTAACGAGGCTTATTGTAGCATATTCCTAAGAACCGTCCATATGCTGATGGTACCACATTGGGAAGGATGGCGCGTCATTCGCTGGCTTGCGGGACCACACCAGGCTCTACAATAGGATTGGGCGCGCTGGAGGCGGCCGAGCGCATTTCATCGCCGCCAGGTTGGGTGGGAACAGCCGCTGGCGTCTCCAGTGTCTCGCCAGGTGCGGTAGCTGGCTGTGCAGTGTTGTCGCTGCCTGGCTCCTGAGGGGTCTTGTCCGCGTCGTCTACACTGGCGGTGGGATGCTCTGCCTGCCGCATGCGGCGCCTGCGGAAAACCACGAAGGCTATCACCACAGCGATGATGATGATGCCTGCGCCAATCCAACTGATGTTACTGGCGATGTGCTCAACCTGTCCAAAGTTATCGTGGAAGAAGCGCCCCGCGAAATAGCCAAGACAGCCGTAGATGATGGCCCAGAGGATGCCGCCGGCAGCGTTATAGACCAGGAAGGTGCGCCAATGCATGTGGTTGACCCCTGCCAGGAAGGCTGCCCAGGCGCGTAAAACCGCAATGAAGCGGCCAAAAAAGACCGTTTTGTTCCCGTGTTTCGCGAAGAACTGGTCGGCGCGATCAAGGTGCTTCGGCTTCAAGAAGACATAGCGCCCGAACCGCTCGACAAAGGGGCGACCACCCTTGCGCCCGACGGTATAGCCAATATTATCCCCGACAATGGCACCAAGCGCGGCGCAGGCGATGATGATTGGAATCTGCAACTGGGGATCGTTGGCGGCCAGAAACGAGGCCAGCAACAGCATCGTTTCGCCTGGGAAGGGAATGCCGGAACTCTCGATCATGATAAAGAGCGTGACCGCCGGATACCCCCATACATGCAGGGCATTCTCCAATGTTTGCAGCGAGATCAGCGACGCCAGTGG
>JALYVR010000465.1 GCA_030853145.1 Chloroflexota bacterium
CTGCTGGGGCACCTCATCATCGAGCATGAAATCCCAATTGCCGCTGCCCAGAAGGCCGGTTGCCGACGAGGTGCAGACATTGCGGACACCGGCTGGCTTAATGAATGCGTGATCGTGGTAGGGGGAGTGGTAATTACCGCAGGGGATACCGGCGCCGTCTTTATTGCAGCCGCCCATGGCGCGTTCGATTACGCTATGCCAGATGGGAGCGGCGCCCGTGATACCGATCACGCCTTTATAGAATACCGCGCCATTCGCGTTGCCCGACCACGCGCCCACGACCACGTCAGGTGTATAGCCAACGGTCCAGTTATCTTTGAAGTTATCGGTTGTACCGGTCTTCGCGGCAACCGCGTGCTGTTGTCCATCGCTGTTTTGCCAGTCCAACATGGAGAGCGTATGAATAGGTCCAAACTCTCTCGCACGCGCGGGCTCATCTGAGAGGATGGAGGTCATCAGGTAAGAGATTTGCGGGCTGAGTACTTGACCACCACCTTCAGGATGAGCGGGGTCGAAGTGGTACAGGTGGTTCCCGTAATTGTCCCAGATATCCAGAACGCCCTTGGGAGGGATACGATAGCCCTTGTTGGCGAAGACCTGATAGGCACCTACCATTTGCAGCAGGGGTACCTCGATAGAACCAAGGGCCATAGCGGGACCGATACCGCACTGCAAATCTGTATCGCCGGGATGCTTTTTCCTACAGGCCGCCAGGAAGTCATCGATAGCGCTGATACCCATACGGCGGGCCATGTTGAGTACATTCTGATACCCGGTAAATTCTATGGCTTTCACTGCTGGTACGTTGTACGAATCAGCAAGGTTATCGCGAATAGGTAAACGCGTCTTATTATAGCCACCGCCGTAATCGGTAGTATGATAGGTCTGGTGCTCAGGATCGTTCTGAGGCACATTATTGCCGATAGGGAAGTATGTCTTCACATCGGGTAGCACGATGCCAGGATACCAGCCCATCTGGAAAGCCGTCGCGTAGACGATAGGCTTAAAGGACGAACCGGGCTGGCGGGGAGCGAGGGCCGCGTTGACCTGGCCCTTGACCTTCGGACTCGTGGAGCCCCAATTGGCGCTGCCGTTCATGGCCAGGACCTCGCCGGTCTTGGCGTCCATCACGACGACCGCCGAGTCATTGACATTGTAATCCTTGCTCAAGGTGGAGTAGCCTGTATACAACTGATATTCTGGCTTATAAAGATGGCGCTGGGTGGCCTTCTCCACATAGGTTTCCAGGTCGGAGTCGATGGTTGTGCGCACATTGTAGCCGCCGGTGAGGAAGGCTTCCTGCCCGGCCTGGAAATTGCCATCGCCCAGGGCCGCCTCCAATTGACCGATGACCCAGTAGACGAAATGCGGGGATTTGAGCGTGACATGATAGCCTGGAAAGGTCATCTTCGCGGTCATGGCCGCGACCTGGTTGATAATATCCGGCGTGATCGGTCCCAGGCCATCCACCTGCATATTGTTCTTGAGCATCTGGCTCAACACGTACAACTGTCGGCCCAGGGCACGGTCCTTATTGGCTCCATGATCTATCGTAGGGTCGTATTCGACGGGGTTTTGTGGCATGCCAGCCAGCAACGAGGCGCGTGCCAGCCCAAGCACAGGATCATGCTTGCCAGTGACGGCGTCATAATCAAGGTTATAGATGGCTGGAATGCAGTTATAGCTCTTATCGCACTGCGGAGACAGGCCGAAATAGTCCTCAACGGCGGCCTCAACACCCAGTTCCAGGGCGCCATAGGGCGCCACATTGAAGTACATCTCCAGGATTTTCCACTTGGGATATTGCTGCGTTAAGCCTATGGCCAGGGCCGCCTCGGAGACCTTGCGATCCAGGCTGTACTGCGTGTTATGCGTCAGGTTCTTAATCAACTGCTGCGTCAGAGTGCTGGCGCCGCCGACCTGCGTAGAGGCGGCGCGCAGGATAGCCGATGGATCGACGCCGGTATTATTCCAGAAGGAGGGGTCTTCCGCCGCGATCATGGCGTCCTGCATCACCTTCGGGATGTATTTGTAAGCCACAGGAGTGCGCCGGCCACCGGCATTAAGATCGTAGGCCTGGTTGAGAAGATTGCCGTTGCGATCGTAAATACGCGAAGTCTGGACAACGTGCTGGGTCGCCAGTCCCTGGAGCTTGGGCAACTGGGCCTGATAGTAGGCATAGGCGGAGGCGCCGCCCGACGAGAGCAGCACGACGATCAGCAGAAAGAGGCTGATGGTCACTCCAAGAACGACTTTCCGCTTACTGAAGCCCTGTCGTCCCCAGCGGCCACGCCGGCGTTTCATCAGCCTCGACGTGCGCACGGCGCGGGAGCGTTTCCATGGCTTCCGCTTGGGGAACGCGGTTTCAGGGGCGCGTGTCTGCGCCTGCGGTCGCTGCAGTACCATAGGCTGCTGAGCAGCTTGCGGGTGTACGGCGGCTGTCCGGCCGGACCAGCGGCGTACCGTCTGCATGGTGTTAGCAATCCAGCCCTGGTTTGGTGGAATGCCCCTCGATAGCAGTCCTCCCTGGCGTTGGGATGGCTGGCTCTGCGCCGGTGGCATTGGCGAACGCGGCGGCCCGCTCTGAGGCGGTGGCTGCCAGGCAGGACCGGGAGCGGGCGAGCGCTGCTGCGCATCCTGCTGGTGCCGGTACTCGCGCAACAAATTACCCGAACGCGGCACAGCGTTCTGATCGGGAGATTGGTTCCCGTTATATGGTGGCTGATTCCCATTGTATGGTGGCTGATTCCCATTGTATGGTGGCTGGTTCCCGTTGTATGGCGGCTGGTCCCAAAAGTTATTGCTCATAATATGCAAAATCCCCTCGTAATAACAAGCAAACTCCCTGGTACGTCACCCAACCTGGCTCTATCCAATAAAACGCTTGAGTGCGCCAGTTTCAGGGAGAATAGGATACCACCCCCTCGCCGCTGCACCTACTACACTACAGACATAGTTTTTTAACCTATCTATCGAAACGGATAAGATGAAGTACTTTAACACACTCACCCATTCAGGCCATATGCCGTTTTGCATAAAAACGCTGACGCGCCACCCAGGCGTATCCTGCCTAAGCACGTGTCATGGGTGCCCGTATCCGCGTATTTTCTGCTTCACATATATCGCAAAATCAGGTACAATAAGAAGGCAATGGAAGCCCTGCCGTTATATAAAGAGGAGCGTTATGAAAATGTCTTTGCGCCGTATCTGTTCAATATGCCTGCTTATTGCGGTCTGCTTTTGTGCCTCTTTTCTTTCGTTTACTGTATTAAACCAGCCCGCGTCCGCCTCGGCGGCCAGCGATCCCATTACCATCACCGCTCAAACCGCAACCGTCAGCTTCCCCAAGCGCATTGACTTTCAGATGAGGGCCATCGACAGTAGCGCGGCTATCACCCAGGCGACCCTCTTCATTATGTTCGAGACTGGCGGATACCAGCAGCACACAACCACCATCGCGAGCGGGCGCACCGTAGCGGCACACTGGCTTGAGGGCACGAGCGGCGACAACTTCCACAATCCTGGAACGGCAGTCAGTTACTACTGGCAACTGCTGGACAGCGCCCAGCACACCCATACCGACCAGCCACATCATTTTACGCTCACCGACACACGTTTCACCTGGCGGCATCTCGCACAGGGACTTTTGCAGGTCAACTGGTATAATCAACCAACCAGTTTCGGCCAGGTTTTGCTCGGCAAGGCCAACTCCAGCCTGACGCATATCAGCCAGATCCTGGGTTCGGGACTCAAGCGGCCGATTAATCTCTGGATATATGCATCTCCGGCGGACTTTCAGGGGTCGCTGCCGCCTGGCTCTTATGAATGGGTAGGTGGGGTCGCGTTCCCCGAAGACAACACGGCGTTCATCAGTGTAGAGAGCACCGATGATGTCACGCTGGTGCGCGATATGCCACATGAGATGACGCACCTGCTCTTCCACCAGATCATCAGCCAGGGCATTTTCCCGCCCAGGTGGTTTGACGAGGGCCTGGCGGTCTATAACCAGATCTTTCACGAGGCGGATATGACGTTTCGTTATCAGCGCGCCCTGAACAGCCAGGCGCTGCTGCCGCTGGACAATATCGCGCAGGACTTTCCGGCGAACGCGGACCAGGCATACCTGGCATATGCCGAGAGCTGGAAGCTGCTTGACTACATGTACACTACCTTTGGACGCGCTAAAATGAACCGCCTTATATTGGCGATGAACAATCCGCAGACCGACTTCAACCAGGATATGGAGCAAACACTGGGGGAGGATCAGCACCACCTGGAGAACCAGTGGCATATCGCGCTGCACCAGCCACCGACGCTCACCCCGCAGGAGATGACGACGCCGACAGCTCAGACAGTACCGCAGGGACAACAACATATGCCAGTGGTTACCGATGACACTACACCGATCTTTACAGTGCTTGGCATCGTGCTCATCCTGGGGGCGCTCGGTGGGATATTCGTCATCTTCTCCGTCTCCTCGCGGCGCCGACAGAGGGAATGGGCGGTTGAAGCAGCGAGCCAGATCATCGCCAGCAGCATGGCGACACGCGGACAGCCGGGAGGCCAGGCTCCGTATACTCATCCAGCGGCCTATATGCCGCCCCCCCAATGGCCAGGGCAGCCTCCGGCGCAGGGCCAGCCAAAGCCACCTGCATACTTTAACGCTGGAACTCCGCCGCCCAATGCCTGGGCGCCCCCACCTTCGACGCCGCCTGTCCCCGGTTCCCCGGAAGCACGATTTGAGC
>JALYVR010000466.1 GCA_030853145.1 Chloroflexota bacterium
GACTCGTAGAGCGAGGCAAGCCACGCCCTACGAGTCTCGGCCCTCTATTTTGTGTCTCCCGTTGTAATGTGTATGGCGCGCAGCCTGGCCATGGCACAGATGCCTCCGATGAGCGTAGGAACGCTCATGGCGATGAAGAGCGTATCCAGGGCGCCGAACGAGATGCCGAGTAGCGTCACGTGGAAATCGTGAAGCAGCGTGCTGTACAGGTAACTGGCGATGCCAGTGGAGAGCATTCCGGCCAGCCCGTAGGCGGGCGTCAGAACTGCGAGCGTGCGTCCAACGAAATCACGCGGCGTTACATGCAGAATGATGGCGATTTCGGCTGCGTTGAACATTCCCTGCGCCAGCCCCGCCAGGAACAGTAACGCGAGTCCGGGCGCGAAGTTTGTCATGCGCGCGTATATTATCGTGAACACGCCCATCGCGAGTACCGCAATCCCATACATGTGTGTAGCCTTCAGGCGTTGTCCAAACAGGGCCGCGAGACCCGCGCCGCTGAGTAGTCCGATGCCAAAGCTGGAGTTCAGCAGGCCATACAGGCTCCCCGGCGCGTGCAGGTTGCCGGTCAGGAAGAAGATGCCGAGCGCGCGAACGCCGCCACCCAGTTCGATCAAGGTTCCGGTTACCAACAGCGTCATCAGTGCGCGGCTGTCGCGATAGAAGCGCAGGCCCACGACAAACTCGTGCAGAAACGTTGCCCGTTGCTCTGGCGGAGCGTGCTCGGATGATGCCATGGCCTGGATACGTTCAGGAGGGCGTACAGCCAGGATAGCGATAAAGGCGATCAGGAACGAAAGCAGGTTCAGCAGCAACGTCCACTGCACGCCGATGCTAAAGAAGAGCAGCGACCCCACGACTGGCCCAAGGAGCGTGCCAAGGTGGATCGTGACCTGGTGCGAGCCGCTTGCCCGCGTGCGGTCCGGCGCGTCTACGACATCCCCGATCAGGGCGAGATGTGCTGGGCTGAAGAACTGGGCGCAGACCGCCAGCAGCAGAGAAGTCCCGTAAATGATCGCTAGCTCTAAGATCACTGGCGGTCGGATACTCCCGATGAATGGCAGAGGCACAACGCCTGTTGCCAGTATGAGCACCGCGATCAGCACGAGGCTCAGGCCATTGGCCCAGAGCATCGCGCGCCGCTTGTCATGCCAGCGATCAACGAAAACCCCGGCAATAGGCGCGATAATCAGCCAGGGGATGGCCCCTGCCAGGAAGGTTCCACCCACCGCCATAGGCGCCCACTGCTGCCCCCTGGCAATGCTGCTCACAACCCAGAGCACAAGGGCCGTCTCAAAAACATAATCGCCAGTGTAGGAAATGAGTTGTCCCAGCCACAACAAGGTGAAGTTGCGATTTATCAAGAACGGTAAGGGGCGTAAAGGCCTTCCAGGCCGTTTCGTAGGTGGTGTGGAGGATAGTGTATGCGTTTCCATGATGTATGACTGTCTCCATCAGATATAGGCAACAAGCAAAACGTAGGGGTGGAGTGTATCAACCCGCAATGTGTGGCGACAGTGTAGTTAGCTGATATGGCTAGACGCGTGCAATCTCTTGCAAGATGCTTTAGGGAGATGGTAGGCAGCAAAAAAGCCATAGATCCTGTTGAGCACACCTATGGCCTGGGTGAAGAGGGCTAACGGGAACTAGCTGGTTGATGCAGTCCCATTGCCAGGAAAAGTCATGCCTACGGAGCCAGGACGTGACATAATGTGCTCCATGATGCAGGCAGGGAGTTGAAGCAGGCTATTTGCCAGGTACACTCAAACGCGCTAAATCACACTGTTTGAGTGGATGATGATGGTAGCCATCGGGCCACCTCCGTTTTCTCTGTGATTGGTTGTCGTTGCTCTGTTTATACTGTATCATGCCGTCAGGGAAGAAAGCAAGAGAGCTTGATAGTCCACTAGATTCCTAAAGAGGATACATATTTCGCTGCTGCATAGGTGGCATCGATTTCGCCACCTTCCGACAGGTTCTCATCAAAAAAACGGACGGCATCAGCCCTGGTTTCTTCTCCCAGCTCGTTCCTGAAAAATGCTTCCTCGGCGAACGCGATCACATCTTGAATGACCCGCTCATATCGATAGTAGGCGAGCGCGGTCCAATCTATCTCCGTCTCTCCGTACCCCTGAAAGAACGGCGGCGGGCTTTGTTGTGCCGGGTTATCGGCCGGTGTTTCGACAAAGAGGAAGTCGCGCTCTTTGGGGGCCAGCATCATATCATCCCAATCGATTACAAATACGTGGCCGGCATGATCGCGTATCAGATTGGCTGGATGCAGATCCGCGTGACAGATGACGTGTGGCCCAGATCGACTTTGGAGCACCTTTGCCAGCTTTTCCAGAGCGGTCACCACTCCGTCAATCGTGTGCTGGTGCGCCATCCAGGATGAGCGAAGAGCGCGCTCAGAGTCACGCTCACCGTGCCGCGCACGCAGGTGTTGTGCCTCAAAGGCACGCACCCAACGAATGTACTCTGCCGGATCAAAGGTTTCTTTGCGCAATGACGCAAACCCTGAAGGAGGCGGCATGACCTGGTGAATCCGTTTGAAGATGGTTCCCAACTCCTGCCAATGCTCATCCGTCATACCCGTCCAGCTTGTATCACCATCGATAAAAGGATACACGATGACGGTCCAATCCTGCACCTGGGTCCACAAGGCCTGCCTCTTTGTGGACAAGGGAGCGACCACCGCTGTGATGCCCTGATCGCTGAGGTAGCGAGGAACAAGGCAACCTGGTTCATAAAGCGCTCCCAACCTGGCTTTGAGCAAATAAGGGATTCCATGCTCGCTCACCATCCGATACACCCCGGCCCTGCTGTCAAGCCCAAGAGGCAGGAAATCAAGTGTGATAGCTATCAGATCATATTGTTCCTGCAAACACACCCGAAGCTGTTCCTCTGAGATACCCGGTTTATCACGCATCGCTCCGCTGCCCCACCCTCGCTTTTCTTCTGTCGGTGTTCACTTGAAAGCTCCGCTTGAGACGCTTCAAGCATACACTCTCCAATGACACTTTTTACAAGATCGACATCCAACAGACGCTTTCCGCCTTGTTGAGACAAGTATACCGTATCGAGTCCATCCTTCTGAGGAAAAGGTCTCTTGTCCTGCTCGCACATTGGCGGGCTCCTTCATGGTTCTCATCTGAAGAGGACACATATCTCGATGTTACTCCTGTTTTGTACATACGTTCTATTGGTAGCCACGGGATCAGGCGTTATTTTATTGGTAGAGGGGTATGAAGATGAAGGAAGGTTTTATGTCACATAGCAAGCAATTAATCAGAGAAATCAAGAAGTGCGGTGTACTTTGTGTGAACTGCCATGCCAAACGTCATTGGAGGGAGAGGCATAAGACAGATAGCTGGGACGAGGTATTACCACCAGAGGAATAAAAAGAGCCGGTGGCCAGGATTGAACTGGCGGCCCTTCACTTACGAAGCGAAAGCTCTACCACTGAGCTACACCGGCTTATGTCAATCATCTTCCACAACATTCTCATCGAGTGTCGGGAAGCATCTTTGACATCAGCGATTATACTTCCAGGGTGCCCCTCGTGTCAAGAGGTTTTGCGTCGTTTCGCCTTGTGATTGGCGCGCAGCATAACCTGCGTGGTCGCGTCTATGGCGCAGCTTGCTATGCTAGCCCGATTCGCAGACGGAGGACGTTCCGCTCGGTGGGCAGGGCATGATTTGGAAGGTGGTGGACGCTGGCCGCGTGACGTGGGCGTAGTAGAGGGGCGTAGTGGCGAGAAGCGGCGCGGAGTTGGTGGCCTCTTTGCTGATGACCAGCAGGCTGTTGGGGCCGGGGCAGAAGAGGTTCTTGTTTCCCTGGTACGTGAGGGGCGGCGTGTGGATTGCGTTGTTGCTTGTGGGGAGCGCCCAGGGTGGGGCCAGGCTTTCGTTGCCGGCGCAGGTAGATTCTAGCCACGCGTAGTAGGCGTAGCCAGCTTCGGGCGTGGGGACGCTGTTGAGATCGATCTGCAACTCGTCGAATGTTCCTGAAGTACATATTTCTGAGTTTTAACACAACCCAGCAGAAGGGATGAGCGCACAATAAGTACTATTTCTGTGTCTGGCGCTATACGTATGGACAAATATGTGCGTATAAAAGATATATCTATTGGAAGGAAACTATCATGTCGCATGCAGAAATGGCATCTACCACGAGTGCCAAGACCATTTTGATCGTAGATGATGACCGTGATGTCGGGGAGATCCTGCAAAAAGTCATTCTTGAGCAAACAGCTTACCGGGCTATGTGGATCGCGGAGAGCGACCTGGTGCTGTTCGCGGCGCCGCATCTGCGCCCGGCGCTTATCTTGCTGGACTATAAATTGCCCGCTATGCACGGCCTGGACCTCTATGATCGCTTGCAAGAGGTCGAGACGATGAAGGGCGTGCCAACAATCCTCATCAGCGCCTGGGAGGCGCTGCCGTTTGATGAATTACGCGCGCGTGGCATTTACGTGCTGAAGAAGCCGTTTGAGTTAGATGATTTACTTGATATGCTGGCGCGCCTGCTCCCTGAGGAGCAGGCGTGAGCGCTATGACCCGCGTAGGGGCGATGGGCTTCAGCTTCATGTCTATGGGGGCGAAGCCGTCATCCCTACGCGGGTCGCGGTAAAGGCGAGCAGTTTCACTTCAGGAGCGCCTCTTCCACTGGGAAGCCCTGTTCCTTCCAGCGGGGATAGCCGCCATCCAGCGCATGAGCCTGATAACCC
>JALYVR010000467.1 GCA_030853145.1 Chloroflexota bacterium
GTCTCGGCCGGCTTGAGCACCACCGTGTTGCCGCACGCCAGCGCCGGCGCGATCTTCCACGCGGCCATCAGCAGCGGGAAGTTCCACGGGATGATCTGCCCGGCCACGCCGATCGGCTTCGGGTCCGGGCCGAACCCCGCATGCGCGAGCTTGTCCGCCCAGCCGGCGTAGTAGAAGAAGTGCGCCGCCGCGGTCGGGACGTCCACGTCACGCGACTCGCGGATCGGCTTGCCGTTGTCCAGCGACTCCAGCACGGCAAGCAGGCGTGAGTGCTTCTGGATGTGGCGCGCGATGGCGTACAGGTAGCGCGCGCGCACATGACCTGGAGTCTTGCTCCAGGTCTCGAAGGCGGCGTGTGCAGCGGCGACGGCGGCATCCACGTCGGCGCCGTTGGCCGCCGCCACTCGTGCCAGCGGCTTGCCGGTCCCCGGATTGATGCTCTCAAGGTACTGCCCACTGGCAGACTCGACCCAGCGGTTATTTATGAAGAGTTTGAAGGGCTGGCGCTCTTCAATCCAGGCCAGCGCGGGCGCCGATGCTTCGGGAGCCGGGCCATATTCCATCGACTCGAAGATTTCCATAACGTTCATCGTGTGCCTCCCTAGACCATCGGATTATAATAGCCCGCCGAGTAGTGACCTGTGGCGAAGTACGACAACTGGCGCTCGATATCGGAGAGCAGGCCGCTGGCACCGATGCGGAAGAGCGTGTTGTGCAGCCAGTCGTTGCCAAGCTCCTCCTTCATCAAGATCAGCCAATCTAGCGATGATTTGGCGCTGCGAATGCCGCCGGCCGGCTTGAGACCGACTTTGTAGCCGGTGCGCTCGTAGTACTCACGAATCGCGCGCGCCATCACCATGCCCACCGGCAGCGTCGCATTCGTCGCCTCCTTGCCGGTCGAAGTCTTGATGAAGTCGGCGCCCGCCATCATACACACGAGGCTGGCCATGCCCACGTTGCGCAGCGTGGCCAGTTCATGGGTGGCAAGGATTGTCTTCATATGCGCCTCGCCGCAGGCAGCGCGAAAGGCGCGCACCTCGTCATACAGCGCCTGCCAGTTGCCGGTCAGCACATGCGCGCGCGAGATCACGATATCGATTTCAGCGGCCCCGGCCCTGATCGACGCCGCAATCTCCGCCAGCTTCTCCTCCTGCGAGATCTGCCCCGCCGGAAAGCCCGTCGAGACAGCCGCCACCGGTATGCCGGAGCCACGCAAAGCCTCAACCGCCACAGGTACCAGATTGTGATAGACGCAAACAGCGGCGACCTGGAGATGTACGGGCATCCCTTGCGGGTGCCCTGTGGCCCTGCGCACCTCTTGCCCACCCCCTGCTACCCCTAAGGCCTCCAATACCTCGGCGCGCACAGGCTGGCGGGCCTTCGCGCACAGGCGCAGCACGTTGCCGGGCGTATCATCGCCGGCTAGCGTCGTCAGGTCGATGCAGGTGATCGCGCGCAACAGCCAGGCCGCCTGCCACTCTTTCTTGACGGTGCGGCGCGCCACCATCGTCGTCGCCCGTCGCTCGACCGCGCTGCGATTGATACGCGCCTCGCGCACCCAATCGAGGTCCAGGGGCATACCTGGATTGCGCTCAAACTGAGGCGCGGCCTCTGGCTGAGCCTCGATTTCCGGCTCCGGCGGTCTTTTGATCGTTGTCATATCTCTGTTCCTTTGGTTGACTGGCTGGAAGCGCACACATGGCGATAGATGCTGTCTCTCAAATAGTGACTCCTTAATCTTGACTCATAGCATGGCTGCTTGTCAACATATGTGGCGCAGGCGCGCCCCGGTCCGCGTAGAGGTGACATATTATGGTTTCAATCCACTATCCTCACCTTTTTTTGCTGCCTGTAGAATCTTGGCAAGGGTATGAAAGAAGCGGGTCGTCGTTCTGGCTCCCAGTACTTTAAAACCTTGTGCAGCAGGTGGCCGACCATTGAGAAGATACCACACTATAAACGCTTCGTGATCCGTTGTGTAAACAATTTCCATGTCATTTTTGGGCGAACGCAGTGGCAAAGCCAGAGTCTTCGGGATCGGCGCGTCAGTGAACACCACACATAACCTCATCTCAGGCGTGACATTGAGGTGTTGAAATGGGTCAAGCGCCATGATCTGCTCAAGTTCTGGGATGGTACGCAGAAACACAGGAACTTCGTATCCCAAAGCCTGATGGAGATGCTGCTCAAGCGCGTGGGCCACTGTTTCGCGATCTGTTTGCACGGTTTCAAAGAACACATTTCCGCTTTGAATATACGAGCGAACCTGCGTGCATCCCAGCTCTGTGAAGAGCTCGCGCAGACGTTCCATTTTGACGATGTGGCCACCGACATTGATGCCACGCAAAAGCGCTATGTATCTCATTTCCTCTCCGTAGTTTCATGAAGTTACTGTAGTACATAGAGAGCAAAATTGCTGGCAAAAACACTGCCCCCTGTTTCTACTGCAATACCTGCGTTTCCTGTAGGATATGTACTATCACTGGCACTGCCGATCTGCCGGTTATTAGCGTAGAAGGTAAAATTGTGACCGCTAACGACTACGTCTATTGTGACAGATGCATGGATATCGCCAAACGGCCCTCTGGTAAGCTCCCTTGGATTACCAACGACATTGTCATAGACATAGCAACGCCATGTCCCATCGGGATTGATGAGAAAGGTGTAGACGCCAGGCTGGTTTCCTGACTGATTGCGAAAGTAGATGCCGAATTCGGAAGAGGATAGACTTAACTGCTGTAACTGCACCTCTATCACATAGTCGGAGGGGTAGTGACGGTTCGGTACACTCAATAGAAGTGTGCCTACCAGATTAGATGTAGCTGATTTTGCATTGGGATTGCTCATCTTTGTTCCTGTATTTGTGCATACCATGTCCGCATTGTTATAGTCTCCCCAAGGACCACCATGGTTACAGGCATCCCCTGGGCTGGTAGCAAAGTAGAGTTGCTGCCCTTTGGGGATGGCAGCCATTTGTTGGGTCGGAGCAGGTTGTGATGTCGATGTCACTGTTTGTTGGGTCGGAACAGGTTGTGATGTCACTGTTATTCCGGCCGAAGGATGGGTTGAAACCGTAGTCGTTGTGTTAGATAAGGTTGTTCCTGCTGACCCCTTATTGAACTGTAGGCCGACAAGGACACCCCCAATGACAAGAATGATAGCCAGAGCGACCCCGATGAAGATCAACCAGGGCTGGCGTTTGGTTCCAGGTACGGTATATGGTGTTCCATAGGGTGTCACTGGTTGTGCAAGCTTTAGCGGCGACCCAGCAGAGACATATGTATCCCTTCTATTACGGTCTATCGTCTGGTTTATTTGCTGCTGTGCTGGTGGAGTCTCATACGCTTGTATTTTGAGGGCATTTGGCAGAGATGATAGCACCGTGGGTGCATTCCGTGCTACGGTATCTGAAAAGTAATCGGGTGGAGAGATTGTAGCGCGCAATGCTTGTGCCAGTGCTCCTGCTGATGGATAGCGATCCTCACGTCTTTTAGCAAGGGCTTTCCGGACAACTTCACTCACGGCTGGAGGGATGGCAGAATTTACCTGGTGCAGCAATGGCGGTGGTTCCTGAAGATGTCTGGCTGCCACTGCCAAAGGCGTATTGCCTTTGAATGGCACCTGCCCACTGAGTATTTGAAAGAGTACAACGCCTAGCGCATAGATATCAACCCGACGATCTATGGCCTCACCCTGTACCATCTCCGGCGCCATATATTCAGGCGTACCCAGAAACATACCAGTACCTGTCAGGGTTTGGCCCATAGTATTTGTACTATCCTGGACCATGCGCGCGATACCAAAATCCGCCAGTATCAAGCGTCCATCTGAGTGAAGCAGAAAATTACCCGGCTTCAAATCGCGATGGATTACCCCTTGAGCGTGGGCATAATCGAGCGCACTCGCCGCTTGCTCGATATAACGAGTCGTTTCCTGAAGTGAAAGGACACCCCGTTTTGCCAGGACATCGCGCAGGCTTCCCCCAGCAAGATAGGGCATGAGTAGATAGGCCATCTCCTCTTGTTCGCCATATTCATAGATCGGCATAATATTGATATGTTCGAGTCTGGCAATCACATCTGCTTCCCGTCGAAAGCGTGCAAGAAATTCATTGTGGGCCTTGCTATCCAGCAGTACATGCGGGAGCAATATCTTGATCGCAACGCGTCGTGAGGGACGAACCTGCTGCGCGAGGTAGACGACACCCATACCACCCTGCCCAATGAGCCGTTCGAGCGTGCATGTCCCCAATGTTTTTCCAATAAGGCTACTGCTGTCTCTCACAGTGGTTCCTCCCCCTGCTTCGTCCGGCTTCGTTCAGAGACGAGGTTCGCGAGTTCTCTAAGCACCATCTTCGGAATAGTCTCCTCTAAATAAATAGCTACCTTCCCTACGCACATTTTACCACGGCGAAGGGACGCCTCAGCGCCAGGCAAACAAGGGAAACCAGCGCGGTAGCCAGCGACGGTTTTGCTAGTCGAGTATTGGAGCGTGTCTGTAGAGGCGACGGCTTTTCGCAGGGGTAGGTTCCTCCGAAAATCGCCCAAAAGGCTGTACTGGTGCATGAAATGCCGCATTTTCGTCGTTCTCTCTGTCGGCAAGATATGACCCTTTCTTCAGAGCGCTTTCCGCACCCTTCATCTAGCCGAGAAGGAGATGCATGAGAGGTAGGGGCGCGGTTGACAAGCCCGCCTGTTCTTCGGCGATATCATCATCTCGTT
>JALYVR010000468.1 GCA_030853145.1 Chloroflexota bacterium
AGCGACACCATGCTCGCGCAAGTCAAAGAACGCTTTGCCCGCATTCTTTTTCCGGGAGATGTCCCACTTAGCCGCGAATTCCCCCTTTGACTGTGTACACTTCCTGGTGATAAGGATCATTGTTCCTCCGTGCAGTGCCAACCACGAAAAAGGGGTAAGCCCGCCCATTGCTGAAAACTGTGGAGATATAATCTCCTACCGTGCGTTTGTCTGGAACTAACCAGTTGACAAACATTGGCTTACTCAGCGCTTGAGCGGAACTCCAGTGTAGCCCGTCGTCTATGGAGGAGACAAAAAAGGGTGGCATCGTTGCTACGGATGTGCTTGTACCGATGGTATAGTACGTCAATCCCAGATGAGCATGCAGCCCTGCTGTCTGTGAATCGCCGGTCAGAGCTACATAGTCATCATAGTTTGTGCTGATTACCTGGGGAACTGTCCAGTGAATTCCATCAGTGGAACGACTCAGGACCGTGGATGATCCATTCTCACCCCCGGAGTTCCACCCAACATAGAGGGTTCCGCCCGCATAGCATGTAGCAATGCCCGTAGAAAGGGCTACGCACGTGAGTGTCACAATTCATCCACGGTTTATCATAACCAGAATCGTCTGATTGCGCTGGCGATACGATCGTTGGGGCGCTCCATGTCAGGCCACCGTCAAAGGAGCGGCTGACAACGATAGCAGACCCATGCTTAAAAGACTGACCTTCCACGGAGCTACTATCGACGAACAGGTAGGAGATCAGCCATATGCGGTGCTTAGGATCATACACTACCGATTCTCCTGTTTCTTTTTGAGCAACCTCTTAATGCTCTATTTGAGATCTCACTCTATTATGCGTGAATTTCTGGGAAAACATAACCTTTTTGGACTGCTGATGCCAATTTTTAAATCTCACACACAACAAGCGTCTATTGCTTAGAGGCCACCACTGAGTTCAAAATATTTGGTCGATTTTCTGTAGAGCATAGAACCAGCGGCATGCGCAAACATATAAGGGAGGGTAGGGGCATGACACAGCAGCATAATTACAGCCAGCGCCAGATAGGAAACTATCAGATTCTGGCCCTTCTTGCACGCGGCGGGTTCGGCAGCGTCTATAAGGGCAGGCATGTCATTTTTAACAACCGTATGGTAGCCATCAAGGTCCTGCACGCAAAATATCTTGCCTCGCCCAAAGAGCGCGCGCAATTCCTGCAAGAGGCATACTTGCTCGAGGTGCTCCGGCATTCCTACATTGTGCCGGTGATTGACGCGGGTGTGCAGGATGGGATACCTTATATCGTCACAAAATATCTCTCTCACGGCACCCTGCAGGACCGTTTGCAGTACCGGGGATGCTCTCCTCTGCCGCTCGAAGAGAGTCTAACCATCCTGGAACGCGTCGGCCAGGCCCTGTACTACGCTCACTGCCAGCAGATCGTCCACCGCGATATCAAGCCCGACAATATCCTGTTCAACGCGCGTGGCGAGGCTGTGCTGACGGATTTCGGCATCGCCACTTCCCTGGCAGGGACAAGGACCATGCACACAAAACATGTGGCAGGCTCGTTCGCCTATATGGCTCCCGAACAATTCCAGGGTGTCATTAGCAAGGAGAGTGATCAGTACGCCCTGGCCTGCGTAGCCTACACACTCTTCACCGGGCAGCCGCCATTTGATGGCACTACGCTCTCGGAGTTGCTGCGACAGCACTTCTATGAGCAGCCGCCGGCGCCAACGTTGTTGAATCCCTGCCTATCCCCGGCGCTAGAGCGCGTTGTGCTGAAAGGCATGGCCAAGAGCCGCGAGGGGCGCTATCCTACCGTCGCCGCGTTCCTCTCGGCGCTGCACATAGCGTCAGACGAACGTAGCGCTGACGTTTCCCTGCGCGCGCTTGTATCGCCCGATAAGGAATACTGGTTCCGTAAAGGCAATGCGCTCTACAAACAACAGGCTTACGAGGAGGCCCTGGCCGCGTATAACCAGGCGCTGCGGTTGGACTCCGCCTGCGCGGTGGTGCTTAGCAACAAGGGGGCCGCGCTCTACTGCCTTGGGTACTATAGAGAGTCGCTCGCGGCATACACCAGTGCCTTGCGACTGGAGCCGCAGCGCGCCTCCGCCTCCCGTGGTCGCAGCCTCGTTTTGCAGCGTATGGGCAGGCCAGTAGGGCGCAGGCCAGCGGCGCCCGTCCTGTGACGGCTGGCTAGCCTCACCGGCTCCCTACGCGGATAGAGCCACATTCCAGGTAGGGGCGCGGTTTACAAGCCCGCCTGTTCTACCTCTTTCGTCTCGAATAGATACACTGTGGAAAGCGTTCCGTAGAAAATCTCCCTGGTGGGTCCCATGTCTCACCCGCGCTACGGGGCTGACGCCTCGCTCAAGCGCGCGACCTGCTCGGGGGTTAGCGTGACCGTCGTGGCGGCGAGGCTGGCTTGTAGTTGCGCGACGGAGTTGGCCCCGATGATCGGCGCTGTGATCACTGGTTGCGCCAGCAGCCAGGCCAGAGAGACCGAGCTGGCTGTGCTGCCTATCTCGCGAGCAACCTCTTGCACAACTTCCAGCGTGCGCCAGGCGGTTTCGTTGTCGTAGCGTCGCATGATTGACGTGGCACGAGCGCTCTCACCCGCTGGCGTCTCCCCACGCCTGTATTTTCCCGTGAGAAAGCCGTTGGCCAGGGAACTGTAGGGGGTGACACCAAGGTGGTACCGCTCGCAGACCGCCTTCAGGTCACGCTCAAACTCCGCCCGGTACGCCAGGTTATAGTGTGGCTCCAGCGAGTCGTAGCGCACGGTGTGATGCACATCCGCGCTCCATAACGCCTCCATGAGCCGCCATGCCGGGTAGTTCGAGGCTCCCAGGTAGCACACCTTGCCGCTACGCTGTAGATCATCAAAGGCCCGCAGCGTTTCGTCGATGGGCGTGTCGGGATCAAAGGCGTGCGCCTGGTAAAGATCGATGTAGTCGGTCTGCAAGCGCCGCAACGAGGCTTCGACAGCATTGAAAATATGCTTGCGCGAAAGCCCCTGATCGTTGGGTCCTGGTCCCATGGGCTGGTAGAGTTTCGTCGCCACAACCAGCGCATCGCGGTTGCCCCGCGCGTACAGCCAGCGCCCGATGATCTCCTCGGAGACCCCACCTGGATTGCCCGGTAGCCAGCGCGAGTAGAAGTCCGCCGTGTCCAGGAAGTTACCTCCCTGCTCCACAAATTCATCCATGACCGAAAAAGCCGCCCTCTCGTCCGCCGTCCAGCCCCATTGCATTGTCCCCAGGCATAGCTTTGAGACTCGCAGGCCGGTATGTCCTAAACGCTGGTAGTCCATATTCAGTTCCTCTCATTTGATAGCGTACATAAGTACCACGTTTTTAAGTAAAAAAGTAGCGATAATGCCCTTGTAAACAGCATAGGATTGCCAGCATAATAGAGATCCCCAGGCCAGTCAAGGGAAAATTTCCTCTGTGTGTTATGTCTAGCGAAGAGTCATACACACGAAGTACTAGCTCAGAAGTCCCATATATACCATATAGCAGGGATCGCTTTTCTGCTTTTTCTCGTCGCAGAAATTCACCCTCATATGATATGATACTATAGCAGGTATAGACTCTCGTGATTTGATAAGTCGGGGGTTAATTTACTTTCGGCCTTTCCTGCTTATCTTTTCGCTGATACTTTACTAACCCTTTACAATGTAGTACAATGTGGACACAATGTTCTGGTGTGTCTTCTGGTTTTGCGGTACCCGCGATTTTTACACGAACGAGATGTAAAAGTTGCTTTCAAAGTTATGGTTTTTAAGAAGGGAGTAAAATCAAATGAGCGAACTACTAACGGTATCAGAAGTTGCCCGTATTCTCCGCGTAGATGACACCACGGTACGCCGCTGGGTCAAACAAGGGGTACTCGAGGCAATTGTGCTGCCCCATGTCAATGAGCGCCAGGCCTACCGGGTGCGCCGGAGCACCCTTGAGAAATTGATCGGATCGCCCATCAACGTGGCCGAAGCCGAGAGCAAGTAACCTCCAGGCCGATGCCTGAGCTGGCAGAGGACAATCGTCCCTCTGGCATATGTGCCGAATGGAGACATGGCACCCCTTGCGGGCGCCATGTCTCCATTCGACATATGAAACGTGTCAGTCCACTAATGGGGAGTATAGAAACAAAATGCATGCAAAAAACGTGCTACTACTATCCATGAGGATATGTTTCCACCCTATGTAGCCGGCCGCTTGCGCGTTCGGATAGCAAGGATATGCGCCGGCTAGATAGGGTAGATATGTTTGAATAGAGGAGGCACGAGCTTTCCTCTGGAAGGTGCATTTACGTTTGGAGGCGGCGACAGTTCTGGTGGCTATAGCCGCTACTAATCTCTTCAGGACCGTCGTCGAACGAGCCGTGAATCGCCCGCGTCCCAGCCCCCTATTTGTGCGAGTTCACCACAAGGCGCATCGCCAAAGTTTTCCCAGCGGGCATGTGCTGTCATCTGTAACCCTCTGGGGCTGGCTCCTTGTGCTGAGGTCGCTATTTTTGAAGGATATTCCCCTGTGGCAAAAGCTGCTCTTCAGCATTCCCGTGCTGTTTATCGCCACCATTGGCCCCACGCAGGTCTACATGGGCGAGCACTGGGCCACCGATGTACTGGGCGGCTACCTGCTGGGCGGTTCCTGGCTCAGCCTGACATATGTACTCTATCGCGCACTGAAGAAGCGTGGCATCCTGGCGTCTGGGTGAGAT
>JALYVR010000469.1 GCA_030853145.1 Chloroflexota bacterium
TGATCGGCAAGCCACTGAGAAGCGATTGGTGCGCCGTTTGGAGAAACTGGGCTATCAGGTCGAGGTACAAACCCCCGCTCAGGTTGCTTGAGTGCGCATTGGATATTTATTTTTCAGGAGAGATGTGAAGCTTTTTTTGATAGTCTACCGAGGAGAGCAAACATGCGTATATGCAAACTACCCAATTACTCTCCAGGAGAGATTGATCCATCATGAGCGCCCAATGGATACACAAATCCGGGTCCGCCGAGATACATTCCCCCATCCACGTTGATGCACTGCTCACCTGCATATATCCAGGGGCTATCTACCTTGCCGGGGGGGCAGCGGCGCATGGTACTGATGGGGGTATGACCATGGATCAGGTGTCGCCCGCCGAAGATGCCCAGAAAGCGCCGGGCGAACTCTTCGCCAAAGGTCGTGTGCATGAAGGCCCCACGTCGGGCGAAGTTTTCTAACATTTCTTCCCAGGCTAACGCATCGCTGCGACGTAACAGCTTGTTGAAAGCTGCATTCACCTGGTCAACGCTGCGTCCACATTCGATATAGAAAGGGGCGTCCGCGTGGATGAGAAGGGAATCCTCTACCAGCGCCATCACAGGCAGTTGAGCCATCCACTCCAGGTGGCGCAGTGTCAAACCGGCGATATCTTTGCGGTTTCCGCCGTTCTGCTTCCAGCGGGTCAGAAAATTGCTTCCCAGGCCCGTAGAGCGCCTGCCGAAACGATAGGCCGCGAGCAGCAGCATCTCATGGTTGCCCAGTAACGATGCTACTGTGCCACCAGCAGCCGTGGCCTCGGTCTGCAAGCGCATCACCAGGTCCAGGACAGCAATGCCATCAGGTCCACGATCAACACAATCGCCCATAAACCAGAGCGTAGCGTTGCCCGCTTTCCAGGCATGCTCAGCATCTATCAGGTGCGCATCCTGCAGCAGCTTGACAAGCTTTTTCAGGCAGCCATGGACATCTCCAATAATAAAGATAGGCTGGGAGGATGGGGTCTGCATGTTGTACTCTCTTCTTCTCCTGGGAGGTTACAAGGTAGCCAGAGTGAAGTTGTGATCTTAATGGCCGGCAGTATGGACAAACTGTACAAGGAAGCCCAGCGCGATAATCAGCAGGCAGATGGCAATGATAATGAGGATGGCCATCACCGCAGTGCGGCGAGTATTGTTGAGACGTGGTGCCTCTGGTTCATAGGGCACCGGTTTGACCTCTTCCAGGTTGCGCAGGTCGTGGAGGAAGTCACTCATCGACTTGTAACGTTTCTCCTTGTCACGACGGATAGCGTGCATCACGACAGTCGCCAACGCTGGCGAGAGCTGTGGATTCATGAGGAGGATCGAGGGGGGGTCCTGAGAGGCATGCTGGTTCATAATCGCAAAGATATTTTCTCCTTCAAACGGTGTATGACCGCAGAGCATTTCATACAGGATCACCCCGACAGCATAAATATCCGAGGTGGCCATACCGCGTTCGCCTCTCAACTGTTCCGGGGACATATAATCTGGCGTGCCTACTGTATTGGAGAGACCGCGCCAGGTCACGCGGCGCGCACCTTCGAGGAGCGCGATACCAAAGTCAATGATTTTGATATTGCCATCCTCCTGGATCATGATGTTCTCAGGCTTTATGTCGCGATGAAAGATGCCTTGTTCGTGGCAATAGAGCAGGGTCTCACAAATTTGTAACGTGATGCGGATCGCCTCGGCAACCGGCAATGGATCGGGGGCCTGCTCTTCGAGCAGAGTGCGCAGGGTTTGCCCTTTGATATACTCCACCACCAGGTACTCTTGCGAGCGCTTTTCATCGGTATTGAGCATGTGCTGTACATGAGGGTGATGCAGGCGGTTGCCGATCTCAGCCTCGCGTTTGTAGCGTTCAAAGATAGCAACATTCCCCAGTAAATCATCATTGGGGAATTTAAGCACAACTTCTTGCTGATTCGATACATCGCGCGCAAGGTAGACCCGATTCATTCCCCCATGCCCCAGCATACGAATAATTTCGTAATGATCAACCTCTGTGCCCGGTGTATAGGTTGTGGTCATCAGCTCTGCGGGCCTTTCTCCGGTTAAGATAACAGGCTTCTCGTGCCACTAGTATAACATATACACGTGTTGTATGTCTTGCCCTATAGGTATTGCATAGAACTGTGTACCTTTGCCTGCAATACCTTCGATCTCTGGATTGCGCATGTGAGTTTCATGCCAAAACGGAGGGTCGGCTGTATTAACCATAGTATAGAAGATTTCTGATGATTTGACAATCCGACCCAGGTCAGACGCTGGAAAGCCGGGGAAGGCCCCCATAGTCGTGAGCGCGAGAGCAAAGCCCACCATCTGCCTGGCCATAAAGTAGATGGACGCTGCATTGGGGGATGTAGTGGGGATGATACTGCTCTTACATTTTGTTAGATTATAGTAGAACAACAGTATCGCAGTGTGGACAGACAGAGTGGGCAAGCGTCCTGCTCATCCCAATCCCATACGATGCGGCTAATGGAGGAAAAGTATGTCTATAGAGCAACAGGGAACATCAATGTCCACGTCGATACATCCTGATACGTATGTTGGTATGGTCTCGCTGCGCGTCTCCGACCTTGAGCGCGCGCGCCATTTTTATGAAGGGGTCCTTGGTTTCCAGCCTCTTGAGCAGACACCTGAAGGGGTGATTCTTGGCGGCCAGGAGAAACGGCCATTGCTGGAACTGCTGGCAGTGCCGGGAGCCACCCCTCAATCGCGCCGGGCCACTGGCCTTTATCACGTAGCCATCCTCTTGCCAACGCGCCCCGACCTCGGTCGCGAATTCCTGTGGCTTGCCAGGGCTGGTGTGCAGATTGGGCAGGGCGACCACCTGGTGAGCGAGGCGCTGTATATCTCCGACCCCGATGGCAATGGTCTTGAACTCTATCGCGACCGCCCCCGAAATACCTGGCACTGGACAAACGACATGGTCGAGATGGCTGTCGATCCGGTCGATACGCGCAGCCTGGCGGAAGAGGGCGCGCGGGATGCGGAACCATGGGAAACGCTTCCGGTGGGAACGCGCGTTGGGCATATCCACTTGCAGGTAGCAGATATTCCAGCCGCCGAGCATTTTTATCACGCCGTATTAGGTTTCGATATCACCGCCAGTATGCCAGGCGCGCTCTTCGTCAGTGCCGGCGGCTATCACCATCACGTTGGTCTGAACACCTGGCATTCCCAGGGAGGGAGACCCACACCCGCTACCCAGGCCGGCTTACATCGCTATACCCTGGCTATCCCTACGCGTGAGGCGTTGCTGGCCATCAAAGAGTGCCTGTTAGCCCACAAGATCCCCTTTGCAGAGCAGGGAGACAGCATTCGCGTCAATGATCCGTGGAGCAACGAGATACTGCTCACTGTTTTGCCATGGTAGGGAGTAGAGCGGGATGGCTCAGCATGCGGGCGTCCCGGCGCTCTGAGCTGTAGGACTCTCGTCAACAATTACCCGCAGTCGACAGCGCGCCGGGGAAACGGCGCCGGGTGCAATTGCTGTTCATTCTGGGCGCGCTGTCGGCCTTTGGCCCGTTGTCCATTGACATGTACCTGCCGGCCCTGCCGTCGCTCAGCCGCGACTTTGGCACCGGAGCCTCGCAGGCGCAGCTTACACTCAGCGCCTGCCTGCTCGGTCTGGCGCTGGGGCAGACCATCGCCGGCCCCATGAGCGATGCTCTGGGGCGGCGGCGGCCATTGCTTGTTGGGTTGGCCGCCTATGCGCTGGCCTCGCTCCTATGTATCGTCGCGCCATCAGTGTACGCGCTGGTTGTGTTGCGCTTCGTGCAGGGTATTGCCGGGGCCGCCGGCATCGTCATCGCGCGAGCCGTCGTGCGGGACCTGCATTCCGGTGAGGCGCTGGCGCGCTTTTTCTCGCTGCTGATGCTCGTTAACGGCCTGGCGCCCATCCTCGCGCCCCTCTGCGGCGGACTGGTACTCCGCTTCACCTCCTGGCGCGGTGTCTTCCTGATCCTTACCGTCATTGGCGTACTGCTGTTACTTGCCGCGGCTACCGGCCTGAGCGAAACCCTCCCACCAGAGCGCCGTCAGAGTGGAGGTATCCCTGCCACGCTCACAACGTTCCGTCAGTTATTTGCCAGCCGCGCCTTTGTTGGCTATGCCCTCTCGTGTGGCCTGGCCTTCGCCGCCATGTTCGCCTATATCTCTGGCTCCCCGTTTGTCCTGCAAGATATCTATGGCGCTTCGCCCCAACTGTTCAGCATCATGTTCGGCATCAATGCCCTGGGGCTGGTGGTTGTCAGCCAGATCAATGGGCGGCTCGTCGGCCGCGTGTCGTCGCTGCGCTTGCTGGCTCTGGGGCTGGTTACCACTGCGGCCGGTGGGATAGCGCTTCTGTTAGTGGTCAGCAGCGGTGGTATTGGCCTGGTGGGTATCCTGCCGTCACTATTCATCGTCGTCGCCAGCCAGGGCTTCGTCATGCCGAACGCCAGCGCGCTCGCTCTGGCCGGTCACCCACGCACCGCCGGCAGCGCGTCGGCCCTGTTGGGCATGTTGCAGTATGCCTTTGGGGCCGCCATTGCGCCACTCGTGGGCGCCTTCGGTACAAAAACCGCCCTACCTATGGCCATCGTGATTGCTGTTCTTGGTATCTGCGCGCTTGGAGCCTTTATGCTCCTTGTTCGGAGTCGGGTGGCACAATGATGGCCTCCTCCCGCGTAGGGATGCGGCAAGCC
>JALYVR010000470.1 GCA_030853145.1 Chloroflexota bacterium
GGCGTGGGCGGTGTCCCCGTCGACGACGACGAGATGGCCCATCATGGTGTGCTGATGGCTGTCGAGCCTGGCGTGGAATTCCGCGAACGAGGCTTTGAAGAGAGTGAGGCCGTTCCAGCCGGCTCCGGCCGGACCGAACACCGCGACGACGTCTTCGGTGAAGACGCGGTCGAACAGGTCCCACTGGTGGGTGTCGAGTGCGAAGGCATAGAGATTGATGATCTCGATGATCTCGGCTTTGTCGTCATTGGTCATGTGTGTAGTCCTCGTCTTTGAGAGAGCAGCCTGGTCGGAATTAAAACATCCGAACCTTTCGGATAGTTACGATTATACTCTGGGGCTTCTCGCCTGTCAAGATGTAAATTTTGGAATTCCGTGAGCGGAAATTTTGATAATTAGGTGAGCGAGTATAGCGGGCAAAAAAGATAAATAGACTATAAATAGCGATAAATTGCAAGTTTTTTGTATGCTCTTGCTCGTCTTACCCGCCTATTTAATTATCAAGATTCGCCCATATAATTCCCAAATTTACAGAACAGGGCGAAAAGGCTATTGGTACGCTCAAACCAGGAGAAAAAGTAACACCGCCTGGCCCGGCAATGAGTCGAAGGTTCTGATCTTGACCTTTCCCACAGAAGGAACACTTAGAGCAAATCCTGCTCTCCAGGCTAATATTGTTCCACATTGGCTTTATCCTCCTCTTCTGATTGATCGCTTTCCTGCTATTGATTTCACACCGGCAATACTTTATACTTCTCTTCAGAACCTCACTTCACAAGGAGACATGCAGTTTCATGGGCGGCACTGGTTCAAGGTAAGAAAGCAGATCCCCTTCTAGCAGAATAGAGCATCAAGGGGCATTCTGCATATTCACTGGCGGAGTCGTGCCAAGGAAGCTGTGCTGCTGCATGTCGTGTCTCCAGAGACATCAGTCCATGAAGATTATAACATAGGCCAGAGCCTGTTTTGTCGCATGGCACCTTGCCCCATCCTGCATCCACATGTTCCATAGCTGGCTAGCAACTTCGTTCGGTGTATACCAGGAAACATATGATGCTGCCTCGCATGGCACACATTATGCAAGTAAAACAAAGGAGAACTACTCATGGTACACACTGGATTGCACAACAAAGTCGTCCTCATCACTGGCGCCAATCACGGGATTGGAGCGGCCACCGCCAGAGCCTTTGCCGCCGAGGGCGCGGCGGTGCTCATCAACTACCTGCGCATGCCGCCGATGGGCCGCTATGCCGGGGGCGAGGCTGAACTGGATCAGTACGACACAATGCGGGCGAAGAGCGCCGATGAGGTCGTGCAGGCCATTCGCGCGCTGGGCGGACGCGCCGAGGCTGTGGAGGCGGACCTGGCGGACGTGACGACGATCCCGCTGCTCTTTGACCGCGCCGAGGCCCTGTTTGGTCCCGTGGATGTACTGGTCAACAATGCCGATCACTGCGAGCAAAGCACCTTTATCCCTGCCAGCCAGATCGGGCCTGAGGTTGTCGCGCCGGATGGCTACCCCACGTACACAGTCACGGCGGAGGAGCACGACCGGCATTTCGCTGTGAATAGTCGCGCGCCGGCGCTGATGATAGCGGAATTCGCGCGCCGGCGCATCGAAGGTGGCATCCATTGGGGACGCATCATCAATATGAGCACAGATGGCGCGCCCGGCTTTACCGGCACCATCTCTTACGGAGCCAGCAAGTACGCGGCAGAGTCCTATACGCGCGCCGCCGCCCTGGAACTAGGCAAGTATGGCATCACCGCGAATATCGTCTCGCCCGGTCCGACCCAGACAGGCTGGATTCGCCCCGAACTGGAGGAGGCCATCATCAATGGGACGCCGATGGGACGCGTGGGCCAGCCCGAAGATATCGCGGACGTGATCGTCTTCCTGGCCTCCGAGCAGGCGCGCTGGGTGACGGCGCAGATGATCTCGGTGAGCGGCGGGCGCGGGATCTTTTAGCGATTCCACTACCCATCGCCCATCCTTCGTAGTACTCTGTCAAGCTTCATGGCACGAGTATCGAGGCGATCCCCCTCCCGCGTAGGGATTCGGCTTGCCGCATCCGCGTGGCAGGCCCAAGGGCCTGGGAGGAGGCCCCACAGGCACCCCAAGGGCTGCCTGACGCGGATGGGGGCGGCTCACCGGTGCATTGACGCTTGACAGAGCAGTAGCTGCGCGAGTGTATCGCGCGCGGCTACCATGACGACCGGCTTGCCCCATGCGCGATACACTCCGCGCAACTACGAAGAGCGAGCGACGTGTACGTGGTCCTGACAGCTACGATTGGTGATAGCATCTGCCTACCCATTATGGTAATATAGCAATTCAACGTATGTAACACTGTAGATTCGGGAGGTTCCCCATGTTTGGTAAACATTACGAAGCGGCTGAGGCCACTGTTCTCTCTGCCGAGGTGTGCGCTCATTCTTCCTCTACCCGGCACACATTCGAGTTCATTCTTGAGGTGCGGCCCCTGACGAGACAGGCGTTTAGAACAACGATCAAGGAAGATTTTGTGGAAACGGGACCCCGCCCGCGTGTTGGCGATGTTGTCAGCGTCAAGTACAACCCGAAAAATCTACAGGTTAAATTCGATTTCAAAGACGGTGCGTTCCACCACCTCCCCGCGCACCAGAGTGGCATGCAGGGGCAACAAGTACACCTATCGTCGGCCCCCGGCACGCCTGCCTCACAGCAACCTGGCCAGGATTTTATGCAGGCGATCTTGCAAGCGGCTACGGCACAGGGGGCAATTGTAGAGATCAACCAGCAACCGCCGCAGGTGATCTCAGGCTCACAAATGTCAGGATCACAACTGGCATCCCTCCTGCAAGCAACACTGGCACAGCAGGGAACGGTTGTGGAGTTCGGTCAAGATAGCCAGGGGCCAGCGCAAGGATCCTTTGACGCTCTCTGGCAGATGGCGGAAACTCACGGAACCGTTCTGCAAGGATCGCAGGAGGCCCAGCTTGCTGTAACGCAGTACATGTTCCTGGCAAAAGACCTGGCGTCCAGGGGGGAGTCAGGGACGGCGACCATCCTGCGCCTGGACCAAAGCAACCTGTCTGCCCCACCGCTGGTAGCGTACTTAACAAACGTCTATGTTATGCCCAGTTTTGGCGCGGCTTTTGAAACCACGTTCACCGCCTGGATCAATACAAACAGGCACAATCTGTATGACGGCGAAACTATGCAGGTCAGATATGATCCCAACGACCATAGCAAGATCGTCTTTGTGTTCCCGGTATAGTACAATACTTGACATAGCACATATTCCTCTGTATACTCACAACAACACAATAGTGAAAGCCACGACCAGGAAGAGTATACGGCCTCGCGAGGTCACAGAGAGCCGGGAACTGGTGGAAACCGGCACCGAAGCAGTCGTAGAATGGGCCTGGGAGCCATAGCGTGAACCTGCTGGAACATAGCTTCAGCGGCAGTAGCAGCAATGCGGCGCGTCCCCCGTTACCGAGGACAGGATATCATTGTGTATCCGGCAATAAGGGAGTATCTGCTCTTTCAGGCACAGCTTGACGAACAGATAGTCTGAATCAGGGTGGCACCACGAAAGCTTCGCGCTTCTCGTCCCTTCTGGGGGAGAGAGGCGTTTTTTTTATGGCTTTTTCAGCACTGAGAGGGAGGTTTGAGCGATGTCTACCGGCACACATCAAGATCTGAAACCAAAAACGGCCAGCAGCGGAACGCCCCGGCCTGTCAAGAAACGGGTCTTCTCCGGCATTCAACCAACGGGCAACATTCATATCGGGAACTACCTGGGCGCGATCCGCAACTGGGCAAACTCGCTGCCGGAGTACGATAACATCTTCTGCATCGTTGACCTGCACGCGCTCACCCAGGCTATCGACCCGCAGGAGCTGCGCCAGGCGACCCGGCAACTGGCGGCGCTCTACATAGCCTGCGGCCTGGATACACGCTACTGCAACCTGTTCGTGCAGTCGCACATGCATGAACACGCCGAGGCCTGTTGGATTATGACCTGCTTCACACCGATGGGCTGGCTGAGTCGCATGACGCAGTTCAAATCCAAAGCTGGCGAGAACATGGACTCGGTCAGCACTGGCCTGTACTGCTACCCGGTACTGATGGCCTGCGATATCCTGCTGTATCAGACGCACCTGGTGCCGGTCGGCGAGGACCAGCGGCAGCATATCGAACTGACGCGCGATCTGGCGCAGCGCTTCAACAGTCTGTACAAGCAGGAGGTCTTCACGATCCCAGAGCCGCAGATCCGCACGGTGGGCGCGCGTGTGATGGCGCTCGACGATCCCACAAAGAAGATGAGCAAGAGCGATCCAAATGCTAGCTCGCGCATCAACCTGCTGGATGATCCCAAAACCATCAAGCAGAAGATCGGGCGCGCCACCACAGACTCGCTGCGCCTGGTCACGTTCGACGCAGAACGCCCTGGTATTAATAATCTGCTGGAGATGTACCAGGCCCTGACCGGCCAGGCCCAGCAGGAGATTGAGGCAGAGTTCGCCGGCAAAGGCTACGGCGACTTCAAGGCCGCCCTGACCGCGCGACTGGTGGAGACGCTGGCGCCCATCCAGCAGCGCTACCGCGAGTTGATGAGCGATCCAGCGCATGTTGAGGGCGTCCTCAAGCAGGGAGCCAACAACGTGCGCCCGCTGGCGGAAGCGACTTTGCAGCATATCAAAGAGGCCATTGG
>JALYVR010000024.1 GCA_030853145.1 Chloroflexota bacterium
CTGCCCTTCGCTCATGGCAAAGGTCGTGCGCAAGGCTTCATGTCGCTCTACCAGCGCGTTCAGACTCCGCTCAAGCGCTGCTACATCCAACAACCTGTGCAGGCGAATGTTTACAAAGATGTTATAAGCGGTGTTCTGGGGGTCCAATTGCTGCAGGAACCAGATCCCCTGCTGTCCAAACGATGCCGGGAGCGCCATCCCGGTCTGGACCTGTTTTGCGCGTGATTGTGGTCGAAGTGCCGGCTGTGAAAATTCCGCGCCCTGGACTTTTAAGCGGGTTGCAAGCTCGGCCAGTTGTGCGACGGTTGGCGCCTCAAAGAAGTTACGCAGCGAGAGTTCTAGCTGCAACGTTGTACGTAGCTCTGAGGTGACTTGCAATGCGAGCAACGAATGGCCGCCGAGCGCGAAAAAATTATCGTGAACGCCAACCTGCTCGATGGCCAGCGCACGAGACCAGGAACTGGCGATTACCTCCTCCAGCGCGCTACGCGGGGCGATAAATGTACCTCCTACGCCTGGCCGCTCCAACGCGGGGGCAGGGAGAGAACGGCGATCGACCTTTCCATTGGGCGTCTGGGGGAACTTTTCCAGCATTACCAGAGCCGATGGGATCATGTAGTTTGGCAGATGCACCGACGCGTGCTGGCGCAGGATGTCAGCGGTAATGGTTTGCTGTTCGCGTGGCAGGATATACGCTACCAGGCGTCTGTCGTCAGGCGTATCCTCGCGCACAAGAGCCACTGCTTGCTGCACCGTAGGATGCTGTTCCAGCACAGCTTCGATCTCGCCCAGTTCAATGCGGAAACCGCGCAACTTGACCTGGTAGTCAGCGCGACCAATCAATTCGATGGAGCCATTACTGCGATAGCGCGCGAGGTCACCGGTCCTATAGAAACGTTCTTGCACGTTCTCTGACCGCGAAAGTAGAAGGAACCGCTCCCTGGTCAGCTCTGGCCGATTGAGATAGCCGCGAGCCAGGCCGTCCCCCCCAATATACAGCTCGCCGGATACGCCGAGCGGGACTGGCTGGAAGTGTTGATCCAGGATCGCGATGCTCGTGTTCGCAATTGGACGTCCGATGGAGATCGCGCTATCCGTTGCTTCGATCTTGCACAACGTCGACCAGACGGTGGTCTCAGTGGGGCCGTACATATTATAGAGTGATCCCACGCGTGGCAATAGCTCCCGCGCGAGTTCCACCGGCAGCGCCTCTGCACCACAGAGCGCCTTCAGATTGCGCTTTCCTGGCCAGCCGCTGGCCAGCAGGATGCGCCAGGTAATCGGGGTGGCCTGCATCATAGTGACATTACTACGCTCCAAGCTTGCGGCAAGGGCCGTTCCATTCGTCGCTACATCCTGACTGACAATCACCAGATGTGCGCCTGTAAGCAAGGGGAGATAGAGTTCCAGTCCCGCGATATCAAAGGAGAGCGTTGACACAGCCAGCAACGTGTCTCGTGTTGTCAGACCTGGCTCCCGCTGCATTGAGAGCAAAAAATTGACGACGGCCCGATGAGGGATCTGCACACCCTTGGGCCGCCCGGTTGAGCCAGAGGTATAGATAACGTAGCAGAGATGCTCTGGAGTAAGTTGCGTTACAGGATTAGCCTGGCTCAAAGCTGAGAATCTCTCCGCGTCAGCATCCAGACAAATCACCCTGGCCGAGTGAGACGGCAGTTGCGCCACCAGGCTCTGTTGTGTAACCAGAATGGAAACTCCGGTGTCTGTCAGCATAAAGGCCACGCGCTCTGCCGGATAGGCCGGGTCGAGCGGAACATATGCACCCCCGGCCTTGAGAATACCAAGCAGACCAACCAGCATCTCCAGCGAGCGTTCGACGCAGATGGCAACGAGCACATCCGGTCTTACCCCCAGCGTTTGTAAATAGTGGGCAAACTGATTGGCCCGCGCATTGAGTTCCTGGTAGGTCAACGAGGTCTCTTCAAAGGTCGCGGCGATCGCATCGGGCACACGCGCGGCCTGTTCCGTAAAAAGCTGGTGCAGGCAACGCTCTTTGGGATAGGATGCTCGTGTGTCATTCCATGCAAAGAGCATCTGCTCGCGTTCTCTTTCAGTCAACAGAGGGAGTTCGCCTACAGGTCGGGTGGCATCCGCGACCATACCAGCGAGCAATATCTGCCAGTGTTTTGCCAGCCGAGCGATCGTCGTTTCCTCGAAAAGATCGGTGCTGTACTCCAGATGTCCGGCCAGTTCCTCCTGCCACTCAGCAAGTTCAAGCGAGAGGTCGAATTTGCTCGCTCCTGTTCCTGTCGCCATGCGTGTGAGCGTCCACTCGCTAGAAGAGAGGGGCGAAGGTGGATCAAGTGTGAGCGACACCTGAAAAAGTGGACTCTGGCCGGGCGCACGCTCCAGGTGTAGCTCTTTCACCAGAAGTTCAAAGGGTACATCGCGATTCGCGTGGGCATCCAGGATTACGTCGCGCACCCGCTGGAGCAGTGTGCGCACCGTTGGATTATCCGCAAAATTCGTGCGCAACGCCAGCGTATTGAGGAAAAGACCAAGCAAACCCTGCACCTCGGTCAACTCGCGGTCAGCTATGGCTGTGCCAATTACCAGGTCATCCTGACCTGTATAGCGATAGAGTAGAGCCTGAAAAGCCGCCACCAGGGTTATATACAGTGTGATCCCTTCTTGCTGGCTGAAGGCCTTGAGGGCCATGGTCAACGCTCTGGAGACTGTAAAGCTGTAGGTTGCCCCGCGCGGTGTGCGTATTGCCGGGCGCGGCCTGTCTGCTGGCAGTTCCAGAACCTTGGGCGCGCCTGCGAGCTGGTGTTTCCAGTAGGCAAGCTGCTCAGCCAGAAGCGCGCCCTGCACCAGCGCGTGTTGCCACTCGGAGAAGTCCGCGTACTGCACAGGCAGATCTAGCAAGGGCGAAGCATGACCCGTCGAGAGCGCTTCGTAGAGCGTGATAAGCTCCTGAAAAAAGAGGTTAACGCTCCAGCCGTCGGAGATGCTATGGTGCATCATCAGGATCAGAATATGTTCTCTCTCGTCCAGGCGAAGCAAGGTGAGACGGAACAGTGGACCTCGAACCAGATCGAATGGCCTGGCCGCCTCTTCGCTGAGCAGGTGTTGCGCCCTGACCTGGCGTTCGATTGCAGGCATATGCTCAAGGTTTACCATCACCAGCGGCAGATCCGGCATGGGCGTGAGTATCTGTCGTGGCTGGCCATCCACCAGCGCAAAGGCTGTCCGTAACACTTCATGGCGCTGGACAATCATCTGGAGACTGCGCTGAAGGGCCTCCAGATCGAGAGTCGTATTACGATGAATGGTTGTGGGGATGTTATAGGCCGCGTTTTGGGGGCTCATTTGGTCCAGGAACCAGAGGCGCTGTTGCGCGAAAGACATCGGCAGCACCACAACTTCGGTTGGCATAGCAAGCGGAGGCGATGAGAGTTGCTGGCTCTCACGCGCGAGGATGCGCATCGCTGGTAAGGCACGTGCCGGCTTGCCGGTCGTCCGTTGCATGACTAATTGTGCGAACTGCGCAACAGTAGGCGCGTCGAAGAAATCGCGGAGGGACAGGTCCACCTGAAAAATCTTACGCAGGCGCAAGGTAACCTGCATCGCCAGCAGAGAGTGGCCGCCGAGCGCGAAAAAATTATCGTGGATGCCGACCTGTTTCACGCCTAAGCACTCGGTCCAGGTTGCGACAATGGTTTCTTCAGCAGATGTGTGTGGAGCAACAAAAGACTCCGGCAGTTCGGGGCGCTCATCCACAGGCGGTAGAAGCGCGCGCCGATCCACCTTGCCACTGGAATTCAGCGGCAAGGCCTCCATTCGTATAAAGGCAGCAGGAACCATATAATCCGGTACCTGCCGGGACAGGTGTTCCTGCAAGACGCTGAGAGGAATCTCCTGTCCTCTTTGCAACACCACATAGGCCGCCAATCGTTGATCGCCTGTAGCATGTGTGTAGATTGTCACGACCGCCTCGCGCACCGCGGGGTGCTGGGACAGCACAGTTTCGATCTCGCCCAGTTCAACGCGGAATCCACGCAGTTTGATTTGATGGTCGCTACGCCCCAGATATTCGATGGCTCCATCTGGTAGATAGCGCGCCAGGTCGCCTGTACGATAAAGATGCGCCCCCGGCCGGGTGGTGAATGGGTCGTGAACGAAACGCTCGGCAGTCAATTCCGGGCGATTGAGATAGCCACGCGCCACACCAACGCCCCCAATATAGAGTTCGCCTGTTACACCGATGGGAACTGGCTGGCCGTAATGATTGAGGATATAGAGTTGGGTATTGGCGATGGGATAGCCAATAGGGACATTTCTTTGCTGGCTCTGCCGCTGGCAATGCCAGTGGGTAACATCAATCGCCGCCTCCGTCGGCCCATAGAGATTGTACAGTGCCGCTGTCGGATGGCGAGCGAAAAAGCGTTCTTGTAAGGCATAGGGTAACGCCTCACCACTACAGATGACCTGGCGCAGGTTAGTACATGCTTCCAGTCCAGGCTCTTCCAGAAAGATTTGCAGCATCGAAGGCACGAAGTGCAGCGTTGTGATGTTTTGTTGCTGCATGAGCGAGATCAGGTAGGCGCTGTCCTTATGCCCGCCGGGTTGCGCGACCACCAGCCGTGCGCCGGTCATAAGAGGCCAGAAAAACTCCCAGACGGATACATCAAAGCTGAAAGGGGTTTTCTGGAGCACACTATCGGCTGCCGTCAACTGATAGGCCTCTTGCATCCAGAGTAGACGATTGCAGATGCCGCGCTGGGTATTCATTGCTCCCTTTGGCTTCCCGGTCGATCCAGAGGTGTAAATCACATACGCAAGGTGATCAGGCGTTGTGGTACAGACAGGATTTTCACATGCACTGGACGCGATCTGTTCCCAATCTGTATCCAAACAGATGACATGGGCATCGTACACAGGCAAATGGGCCACCACACAGGCCAGTGTGAGCAGAACACTGGCCTGTCCATTTGTACCGGCTTTGAGATCTTCCAGCATAAAAGCCAGGCGCTCAAGAGGCAGCGTTGGATCGAGTGGTACATACGCTCCACCAGCTTTCAAAATGCCCACCAGCGCGATCACCATTTCGAGTGAGCGCTCCATAGAGACGCTCACAATAACATCTGGCCCCACGCCCAGGCTCTGTAGATGGTGGGCAAGCTGATTCGCGCGTTTGTTTAGCTCCTGATAGGTCAGTTGTTGCTCCTCAAAAACTACTGCTGGCGCGTCTGGCGTGCGCTCGACCTGGGCCTCGATGCATTGAGCCAGGCTCCGTTCGTAGGGGTAATCACGCGCCGTCGCATTCCATTCCACAACAATCTGGTTATATTCTGTGGGGGTCAAAAGAGGTAGCGCAACGCTCTCCATGGAAGAGGGAGGTGTCTGCTCTCCAGCGAGTTGTTGTTTATTTATCATATAGACGGTTATCGCTTTCTCTATCGAATAATGTGAAGGTAAAGGGGATTATAACCCCGAAGAGATTATTTCCCACGCTCATGCCATAACCAGAGCCAGATACCCACATGACTGGCGAGCTTGGAAAGCAAGATAAAGGGAGCATACAGCAGAACCACTGGATACTCCCACATATTGATGCGCACAAGATTTAACGTGGCTCCCAGCGAGACAGGCAGAATCATCAGCGGATAGAGCCAGGGGTGCTGAATCGCTGTGAGGATTTTATTGCGCCAGGACGCTTGCGCATAGAGGCGTTTGACATACAGGCCACTTTCACGCCCGTAAAAATAGCTATAGCGCATCAGCGTGGGAAAAGTCGCGCGCCGGTGGTCGTGGAGAACTTTAATCGCTGGTTGATAGAGTGTTTTATATTCCAAATTCCAGAGGCGAAAACAAAAATCAATGTCCTCTTCTGAACGTAAGTCCTCGTTGAACCCCCGCGCAGCAATAAACGCCTGGCGCTTGACCCCCAGACTGGCGGAACAGACCCAGGTTTCGCGCTCCTTCTTTGCTTGAGAAAAGCCAAAGCGCGCGAAATCGATACAGCGGGCAAAAAACTGGCGCGATTTGCCCATGACCTGACCGCCAACCGCGCCGATACCTGGTTGTTCCAGAGCGCGGATATTCTGCTCCACCCAGTCAAGTGCTGGCTCACAATCATCATCCAGAAACAACAGATAATCGCCTATGGCAGCTCGCGCCCCGCGATTGCGCATCTTGCCCGGATAACAGAGCGACGGGATCTCGATTACCCTGACCGGGTAGAGATCGGCCAGAGCAGCGCACTCGGAGCCTATCAGAAGAATTTCAATCAATCTGGCTGGATAGGTCTGCCACACCAGCCGTTCCAGTGCGTTTTTGACCTGCTTCGACCTGGTGCATGGGATGATGATACTGATGGTAGGCATTGACATATTAAACATCTTTCTCTGGAAGAACGGTCCTGGCATTCACGCCACCAATGGCAGGCGATAAGGTTGGCACATCGAGGTCCAACGCCTTTTGATAGACAAGACGCGTAGCGTAGGCACTGCGTTCTTTGGTAAAGAATGTGGCCCGGGCTAGCCCACGTGAAATCAGTCGCTCGCGCAGGGCCTGATCACTCAGCATCTCAGCAATTGCGTCGGCCAGGCAGTCAGCCCTGGAACAATCAACGCATACAGCCGCGTTCCCTGTAATTTCGGCGCTGGCCGTCTCCAGGCTTGCGATAACCGGCGTACCACACGCCATAGCTTCGATAGAAGGCAGACCAAACCCTTCGTGCTTCGATGGAAAGACTAGCATCTCAGCCGCGGCGTAGAGTGGCCCCATATCCTGCTCAGCCACCCAGCCGATCTGGTGAATGCGCTCGCGATACGGCGATGCAGAGATTAGTTGGAGTACCTCCGCGCTTCCATAGCCCACACCACCCGCCAGCACCAGGTGCAGTTCAGCAAAACGCTCCGCCAGCAGGGAAAACGCCTGAATCAGCATCTCCACATTTTTGCGTGGCATAATCCGGCCAACATGCAAGAGATAGCGTCCACCATAACGCAGGCGCATCTCCGCAATTGCGCCAGGCATGATATGCTCCGGTTTGAGTGATGGGCGCAGAGCATTATAGATCACATGTACCCGTTCCGGCTCAACATGCCAGCAAGCGAACAATTCACTACGCGTCTGTTCAGAGACCGCAATGATCTGTTGAGCGCGCCGCACACTCTCACGCAACATATGTTGCCAGTACAGGCGAGCGTAGAGCGAGGATTGTTGCGGGACTTTCAGAAAGGCCAGATCATGTACCGTAAGAACCAGGGGACCATGCCAGCCGATGGGTGCGGCAAAAGCCGGAACATGTAAAACATCTGGCTTGAGCTTCTTCAATATATCGGGCAACTTCAACTGGTGCTGAATTAAAATGCCGCGCCAGGTATGCAGTTTTACCGGGTATATGTGCATGGATGGCGCAGCAGCCAGATCCTTATAAGCCTTCGGTTGCGAGGTAATCACAATATATTCGTTCTCCTGATCGATACATGCCAGGCCTTCCAGCAGGGCCCTGGTCGCAAAGAGCATACCGCCAGGCTCTTTCTCGGCGATGAGCAAATCAACCGCTACACGCATTTGGGGCTCCTTTTACGATTTTCTGGAAGCACGATTATGCCCTCCGGCGCAAGATCAATATTTGCCGTGCCATATGTACATCCTTGAAAGAGAGCGTACGGGTGGCTATACAGCCGAGCAGAGAAAGCAGACCAAAGATCGCCGCGAGGATCAGCAAAGGCATCTGTGATTGCCAGAGCAGAAAACCCAGGCCTGGCAGATTGCCAAGCAGGACCAGCAGGAGCATCCTTAGCGTTTTCCACAGGCTCACCTGACGGGCAAGCAACATCGAAAATGAGCAGACCGAAATCAGTTCGGCCAGTAACGCGGCAATGCTCGCTCCAGTGGCCTGCCAGCGGGGGATCAAGAGTGCATTGGCGAGAATAGTAATTACCAGCGTCGCGGCTGAGATCACGGGAATCTTGCGCTCCTTATTTGCGGCCATACAAGCGCGCAATGCTAACTGACTAAAAAAAACCAGGGCAATCGAACCCATCAGAAATTGAGTGGGCAGCGCCGCCGCTGCGAATCTATCGCCAGCTAATAAGGAGATAATAGCGGGCGCCTCCACGACAACAAAGAGGGTGAGAGGCACGATACCCAGGGCCAGGATGCGGGTGGCCTCGTGGTAAAGCCACGCAAACTCACGGGTTCCTTTCTCAAATTTCGCGCAGAGAAAGGGATAGAGGCCACCCACATACGCAAAAGCGATACTCAGAAGCGGATTCGTAATGCGCAAGGCTAGCGCATAGATGCCCACACTCAAAGCTCCCGCCAGAGGGAGCAGGAGCAACACATCAACCTGCCCGCCAAAGAGAGCCAGAGCATCATAGCCCGTAAAGGGCAGGCTCTCGCGGAGCATGCTCCAGGTGCGCGCAAAACTAAAACGCAGGCGCATTTGAAAATGCCTCCGCGCGAGGAGCACAAGTATGCAAAAGAAAGGCAAATCAGAATACGTTATCAGGACATAGGTCCAGATCAAGGAGAGATGCAGGAGCACTGCGAGAACGATCAAGCCGGCAGTCGTGATGCGGTTGACGGTCGTTAACAGAGAGATGCCGCTCACCTGCTGCGCTGCTACAAAGCCACACTCATACATGCCCCGCAGGCAGTTAAATGAAAAACTGAAGACCAGCGTACCGACTCCCAGCAGAAGCAGATTGCGCTGGTCGATCCCAAGCGGGAGGAAGCATATCACGATGAATGCGCCCCCCGCGACCAGCAGGCTCGTAAGCAAGCGAGCACCAGCCGCGTAACCGAGCGTCTCCCCCCATTGCGAGCGTTTCTGCCTGCTCAAGTGACGGATGAGCCAGGAATCCATCCCGGTCATTGTACATAAGGCACAAATAGCCAGAATCGGCAGTGTAAAGCTATACTCGCCATACTGCAAGGGGCCAAGGTAGCGTGTCATCAGCGCCGTGGTTGGAAACGTAACCGGAATGGCTACAGCCCAGAAGATGATCTGGATAATCACTGCCTGGCCGGTTTTGGACGCACTTTGCAACTCCTCAGATGGCAATGCAGGGATAATTACTGGCAGCGGGGCGGTCAATTGTAACGGAAGCATCCCACCACCCTGGAGTTGTCCCGGCAGTGGGGCATATGGTTCGTCAGCGGCTCTGGTTGCCTGCATATCTGACATTGGCAAACGCAATGCCAGCGATCCAGTCGGCCGGTCGGACTTGAAATAGCCAGGGGCAGAACCTCTGCTTTTGATGGCGAGTATGGATTGTGCAGGAAAAACGCGTGCCACTGACTTTGTCGGAGCGAGCTCCCGGCTCTTGCGAATGTGTTCCACACAGCCCAGGGCCAGCCCGCCCACGAAGAAAAGAAAAACCACGCCTTCTGGTTTATCTAGTGGAACATCGACAAAGCTGATCACGAGATAGGGTAGGATCATCAGTATGGTAGCTAACAGGAGCATGCGTTGCTGTCGCTCAGCAAATTTATACGCCTTCCAACAGGAGAACAGCATACTGAATAACAGCAACAGCCCGATGATCAGCCAGAAGATACCGCTCTCCAGCGCGAGTTCCAGATACTGATTATGCACACTAATGCCAGCGGGATTCAGTACCGCGGCCTGGCTCACAATCAGCTTTGCGTAATAGGTGGGGAACTGTTCCATGCCGATCCCAATCCATGGATTGGCGGCGATCAGTTTCAGGGCCACCTGCCAGAGAAAAAGCCGATTTGTGATTGACGTGCTGTCATGAAGAAACTTTGGCAGTATGGTATTAAGTGAGACAACGATAAGAGGAATTGCCAGGAAGGTCAGAGCCAGCAGCCATTTGAAACGACGCGTAATCAGAAGCGCGACTATTACCATGAGAACCGCGGCGGCAGTCGCGCTGCGTGTGCCCGACCCAATCAATTCCAATGCAATCACAATCGTCATTACCGTCCCGGTCCAGCGGTGCCAGCGGCGTATACCGAGCGTCCAGCAAACCAGTGCCACCGCGAGTAGATTAATCAGGTAGAAGGCGAAGGTCGTCGGCGAGTCGGTTGGTCCGCTCAGTCGTCCCTGTTGGATGACCTCCAGAGCCTGGCTGGGTACCAGCAGCGCTGGGAGTGGAATGTGTAGAGCCTGTGCCATACCGATCAGCAAAAATGGCAGGTTCAGGAGCAAAGCCACGCAGAGCAATGATGAGACATTGGACGCGTACCTTATCAGAAAGGTGCCACAAAAAAAGGCGAGCAGCAACAGCACAAGCGCAAAAAGGCGTTTATCCGCTCCGTAAGAGTCCAGACCTCTGGCAATGGCAGGCACATGCAGAAAAGAGATGAGCGCTATTGCCAGGAAGAGCAATGCGAGCAGATGAGGAAAACGCGGGCGCATAGTGGGACGCCGCAGAATGACAATCATGAAGCACAGGATCAGTGTCAATTCAATAGGGCGCATGGTATGGCCAGGCAGCGGGATCAGCAGCGATGGCAGGCCCGCGCCCAGAAAAACCAGCAGCAGCGCGAACTGAGGCCGCAGCACAAGGAATACCATCGCAGCCAGGCCAACAATCAAACCGCCTGCAATGGCCAGGGAGAGATATCCCGTACAAGCCGCAACCACAACGATCAGGAGCAAGCCAAAAACCAGCAACAGGGCCATCTGCTCCCACAAGTGGATAGGGAGCAGCATGCTTTCAATCAGGCTACCACGCCACGGCCAGAATACTGACCTGCGCTCAGGCTGGTTCACCGCTGTTTTGAGGCTCATGGCTGGCGTTTTTCCTCTTCTGGCTGGATCAGGTTGAGAGGGCGTGGGGGAATACGATAGCGAGAGCCAGCAACGTTTGTCTTCGCCTCTTCCTTGTACACACGAGGAGTTGTGACCACCTGGTCCTGGCCGTCAGACAACACATCAAACGTCAGCACGGATTTCGGCTGAATAGAAGGAACCTTGAAGGGTCCACGCACAGGCTTCAACACAGGATATTTCATGAGAGGCTCTGCAGCACTTTTTTCTTCATGGGTGGTATTCTGTGCAAGCTGGTTGATATAAAGGTAAGGCCGGTGCGCAGCCTTCTGGCGGTTGACCACTACACCCAGGATCGGCGCGCCAAGGCGCTGAAGCGTCGCCTCGGCCTTCTTTAACGCCTCCTTGCGCTCCTTAGCCGCGTCAACCATCAGCACGGCGCTATCACAAAGGAGCGCCAGGGCCATCGCATCCGCTTCTTCCTGTAAAGCTGGCGCATCAAAAAGGATGACATCTACCGCCGGAGCGCACTGCTGAGCAAGACCGGAACCAGCTTCAGGCTCTTGCAGAAGCAAGTGTACTAGTTTCTGTAGTTCCAGCGAGCATAAGATGGTCACTGAAGGAATAGAGAGCGGACCAGCAGGCAATAGCCAGAGATCAGGCACGCTGGTCGTCCACTTTTGCAGCCAGGCAGGGATCTGCGCAGGCTGCCTCTGAAGAAGATAGGCATCCCCCAGGCTGGTGGACAGACCTCTGGTATTGACCACATTGAAGACTTCGTGCAAAGTCGGCCTGCCCAGGTTTGCATCTACCAGCAGGACGCGCAGGCCTGATTGGGCAAGAGCCAGCGCCAGCCGGGCCGCTACCGTCGAAGTCCCGGCTCTGTGATGCAAACCAGTAACCAGAATAGAGCGTTGCCCACTGTAAAGCGCGCGAAAATTGGCATTGATCACAGTAAATGCCTGCTCGACGATATGCTCATCTGTCCCATGTGCCAGCAGGGGAGAAGGGATCGATGAGTGCGATCGCCAGGGTATGCCTCCCAGAGCTTCAAGTCCAGCCAACTGCGCGACATCTTCAGGCGTTTTGACAGTGGCATCCACCCAATCCAGGAGCAACACTAGCAGGAGCATAAGCAGCAGGCTCATAGTGGCGGCAATAGCAATAGCCAGCCCTCTGCTTGTGCCAGCAGGCTGGTCGGGTGGAGTAGCGAGTTGATTGATACTGAGACTTCCATTGAGCAGCGTCTTCTGAAGCTGAATATTGTTATAGTTTGTGAGTAAGTTATCATAGTTCGACTGGTAGATACTCAGAAGGTCATTTTCCTGCTGGATCTGCGCGATAGAAGCGTTGCTTCGCTGTAGCTGGGAAAGTCTTTGCTCCGTTTGATCCACCTCAGCTTTGGCGAGAGCTAGCTGGGTAGAGAGCTGATCGGCAAGCGTTTGCAAGCGAGCCGTCTCGCTGACCCGTTTCTGCTGAATAAACACCTTTGCCACCGTATTCGCAATAGCGACCGCCTGCTGCGGCGTAGCGGCATCTGCCTGTACGTCAATAAGCTGGGTATTATTGACTGGAAAAGCTTTGACTGCATTGTTGAGTTGCGCGACAGTTACTCCTGGCAACGAATGAGCCGCCTTTTGTAACACATCGTCGTTAGTGACCTGAAGGGCGTAGGCCACCGCCAGGGCCTGATTCCCGAAAACATCCGTTCCCGGCGCAGATACCTCTATCGTAGCGGAGGCTTCATAGACAGGTGCCTTGATGAACGTGATTACCGTGGTCGCTCCCACACAGATGATTACTCCTAACAAGATCAGCCATATGCGCCTTTTAATTATCCATGCATAGTGCTGCACGTGCATATATTTTTCTCCTCTAATAGGCTCCAGTGCGACCAAGTACAATTGGAAGCGTTTTCCATAATATCGCTATGTCCATCCAGAGAGAGCACTCCAGGATATAGGTACAATCGAGGATCATACGCTGCTCATAACTGGTCGTCGAACGTCCACTCACCTGCCAGAGCCCGGTCAAACCAGGTTTGACCTGGTGGCGCAACTCGATCAGTTCACGAAAGGCATGGACTTCGGAGAACTGTATCGCTCGGGGACCAACCAGGCTCATTTCGCCGCGCAGCACATTCCACAATTGCGGCAGTTCATCGAGGCTTGTACGTCGGAGGAAGCTGCCCAAACGAGTGATACGTGGATCATCAGAGAGTTTCCCAGTTTTCCGCCAGGCCGCGGCCAATTCGGGGTGTTGATCCAGGTAGGTATCGGCACCAACGATCATGGTTCGCAATTTATAAAGCAAGAAAACCTGGCCATGTAGGCCAACGCGAATCTGCTTATAGAAAATAGGACCGGCACCCTCGCGCCAGATCAATAGCGCGATAATCGGCAGCAACAGAGCCAGGACCAGCAGACCACACAGCGCCCCACAAATGTCGAGCACACGTTTGGCTACCTGATATATACGCGAATGCCAGGGTTCTTGCCAGAAATGCTCATAAAGCGGTATCTGCTCGGCATGTGAAGTAGGATGGGTTAGATCAAAGATGAGATCACCAAAATTTCGAGCCTCTGGCATGTTACACCTCCTTTTGCATTCTCTAGGCGGATTTGTTTTCAATAGATATAGCGCTGATAGCAGGAAAAAACTACACAAGTAGCCTTTATATAGAGATAAAGTCCTATACTGATGCTATGGTATCGGTGTATATACTAATAAGCTGCTGAATCAGCCGGTCCCAATTATGGTATGTGGCGATATACTTGCTCCCGTTCGCGGCAATTTCCCTGTGAAGTTGCCGGTCATCCAGGAGACGGAGCACGGCATCCGCGAATGCTTGTGGCTCAGCGGCGATCAGCAGATCGCGTCCAGCGACTCCCAGCAGGCCAGCGGCGGCCTGTGGACTGGCGACAACAGGCGTTTCAAGGGCCATCGCTTCGAGAATTTTATTCTGGATACCGACCGCGTAGGGGAGAGGACAGACCGCCACCTGCGCGCGCTCGATATACGGTCGTATATCAGGCACATAACCAGTCACTTCGATCAACCGATGCTGCGCCAGGCGGCGCACACTCGCCGGGGGATTACTGCCCGCGATAATCAAGCGGACCCCGGGCTTCTTTTGCCAGATCAGGGGCATGATCTGCTTAGCCAAGTGCAAAACGCCGGCTACATTCGCGTGGAAGCTCATCTTGCCTGAGAAAATGAGCGTTTCAGGCCAGCGTTCTTCCAGAGCAGGCCGGAAGTAGTTTTGATCAATGCCATGTGGCAATACGCTAATCACGGCAGGGACCTGCATGGTGGATGGAGGCGCGGCTATTTCCAGGAAAGCGTTCTGATCGCGCGGAGAAGCAACCAGAACCTGGCGGATACCAGAAAGCTGCTCACGTTCATACATGCGAACACGCCTCGCCTCGAACGTGCCAAGCAAGCGGAGCAGAACAGTCGTGCCAGCGCGCCCGCCTTGCTCATAGAGAAGGCTGATACAGTCTACAGCATCCCACACAAGCGGAACAGGAAAGTTCTCAGGTAGCGCTCCGAGCACGCGAATAAACTCGACATGCATCAGATCAAAGCTCCCCAGCGCGAGCTGTTCGCTAATGACTGCGCGCAAACGAGGCGACGCATCAAAAGCTACCTGTAACGGGAGTTTTGTAAAGAGGGCGCGCAATACCCGCAATATTTTCCAGATGTGCCTATCCTGTACAGCTATGACCGCGAACCCCGCGTCTTGCAGGGCCTGGGCGTCCAGCGCTTCACGCTTACTGGAACAGAGTGCAAGCACTGTCACTTCATGTTGTTTCGCTAAATGACTGACAAAACCATAGGCACGTATACGGATGCGAGATGGAGGATAAGGAGCAACAAATAATATACGCATATATCAATCTCCAGCAATGTCATCATAGCGATAAAGACAAAAAGCAAAAAGCTAGCTACCTGCCTGGCTGGCTTCACAGTATGTTAAAATAGCAGACATTTTTTCTGTGTAGTAGGTCACAATTTGCCAGCGATATCACCTTTGCGGCTTGTCCAGGTCCGGGTAGTGTTGGTGGGAAGGATTGATTGGCGGATTATGGGTCATAACAAATATACAGATTCAGACGACAAAGGCCGACGAATGCAGACGAAAATATTATGTGCGTGAGCACGGGAATAGAACGGCAATTCCTCAGCCGTAGGCCGAAAAAGGCGAAATCTTGACAGCAGATGTCAGTAATCAGATGATATCATGATCTCCTACACGTACATAGACCAATGGAGAACCCCCCTCATGTTCAGACCATCCGAAGACCTGAGGCATATCTATGAGGAGGCGCTGGCATCATTCATCGCGAAGGTGCAGCAGGACCGTTCTATCATAGCCGCCATCCTTTTTGGTAGCCTGGCCTACGACGATGTGTGGGAAAAGTCAGATATCGACATCTTGCTTGTCAGCAGAGAGAACAAGATAGCTCACAGATACTACAGCCTGGTCGAAAATGGCATCAGTATTCAGGCACACATGGGCACGCGCAGCAATTTCAAAGCTATGGTCGAGCGTTCCTTACAAGGGGTCCCAACATTTTCTTCCTCCAAAATCCCCTCTAAGCGAAAGATGAAGGAACTTATTTAAGAAGTATTTGAGGCAGAAAGGGAATACTTGGAAGAGCTTTGAGAGCATCAGGAAACCAAGAGAAGAGATGCTCTACGACAACGAAAGGGCTTTGACGAACGTCTTGCTATCTTTCTGGGAAATTCCTTACCATGTGAGCTGGTCTGGCCCTCAAACGTGGTTCTTCCCCACTCTCGGTGAAGCTTGCTCTCCTAAAACCAGGTCGGAAGCGCTTTGACAAGGGTTGGTGCTTCTGCATACGTCTCTCAGTGTACCACGGCTTCCTATCTGGCTTGACGGCAACCAGGCTTCACCGAGAGTGGGGAAGACCCGAATAATGTTGGAATTTACATCCAGTGCAGCACCCTCCACTGCCATAAGCGTGGGTATAATGGGTGAGGCGTTTCTGTAGCTCTACGCCATGATCGCTTCTAGAACAAAGGTGCTCTGTGATCGATTTTTGCAGAGATCCTAGCCTTACCTCTATTTGAGTAGGTTTCGTTTTTCACAACGGTGAGAGCTTGCAAAAGGGGTTCGCCAGCAGTATCAATAATACGGTGACCCCAAGTGGTATGCCGAAAAAGATAGGTAGAACAGTTTGCCTGTCTTAAACCTTTTTCGAGCATACTGTCTGACATCGATCCTTATGAACCTTGACATATATGTGCAGTATTCCCTGGAACTTTCCTCCTGCTCAGCTAACAAAAAGCATGAAGTGGAAGGAAAGTTTTCTCGCGAGAAGAGGAGGCTTAAAGCGATGTGTTTTTCTGAGAGAACTCCCTCTCAGAGGAGGAAGCTTGATGAACATCATTGGGAACTCTAAGAGGGTGTAAAATAAAGTGTGTAAGTTGGTTATCAGTGGAAGAGCTTAGAAGAAGAAAAGTGGAGGAGGAAACAGATGACCATTCGACCAGAACTACTCGACGAACTGCTCAAAGAGTACCAGACC
>JALYVR010000471.1 GCA_030853145.1 Chloroflexota bacterium
GGATTCGGCTTGCCGCATCCGTGTGGCAGGCCGAATCCCTACGCGGATTGGGGTGTGCCTGCGGCTTTTCAAGGTCCCTTTCCACGCAAAATTACCAGTATCAAATATGGCTAGAATATGGTATAGTGCTACTGAAAAGTCGTTGTGTAGCGTGTGCTATACCCCGGTGATAGAAGGAGCGCAGCCATGCCGATCTGCCCCATTTGTGATGATACAGGGCTGCAAAATTCGGACGCGGAGCAACCGCAGTTTTGCTACTGTTCGGCAGGGAAACAGGCCAGGCGCCAGTGGGAGGCCAGGCGTGCTGCGCACCAGGGCAGAGAGCAGCCCAAGGCCGCCAGTTTCATAGATATCGCGCAACTGGAGGAGGTAAACGCCAGCGTCGATGCGATGCGAGCCTCTTTGATCGGTGCTGCGAGCGGCGAGAGCACTTCATTGGCCAGACACCCCGCTGTCCTGCTTCTCCAGCAGGTGGCTCACGCGGGCCACGAGGTTTCGGTTACAGAGGCCACGCAGCTCTATGAACTGGCCAGAACTCTCGAAGGCTTCCTGACCGACCTGGCGCCTATTGGCCGACATCAGAAAAGGTAGGGGCGGCAGCCGCCTACTTTGAGAGATAGCACAAACGGATGCTGGTATTGACAGTGCTCAACGCTCTTTACTATACTTTTCGCAAACGCACCCTTCACAAGTCAACACGACGGGAGAGTATTTCGAGGGGTCACGCTCCCGGTTTTTTTGCCTGCACGTCAGGCGACCGATCTGCTCAGGCAGCAGGAGGAGTACATCATGATTTGTCCGCGTTGTGGGAATGAATGGGATGCAAGCAAAAGCCCTTGCACTCGTTGTGGTCTCGTGATCCGTTTACCTGGCTCGTCAGGGGCGTCGACGCGGTCCTTTGTTTCGACCCAGAAGACAGGACCACAACCGTTGGGAAGTATGCCGCCTGTCTCTACATCCGCGCGAGGCTTACCTCCTGTTATGCCGCCATCCGCGCGAGGATCAGCGTTTGTACCGAACACGACACAGCCATCCCCCCCCACTCCTATACCTATTTCGCGCCCATCTACCTATGATTTTCCAGTTTCAGGGCCGTTGCTCCCTCTCGATAGCACTTACGATAGCACGTTCCGCAAGGCGAAGCAGCCCACAGGCCCATATAAATTTGGAGGGGCAGTTCCACAGTCGGTGTTACCTGGCGCCGGCACCTCGATCACCAGGCAGCCCACCGGACCATATATGTTTGGGGAGGCGTTCACGCAGTCGGGAGCACCCGGCGCCGGTGCCCCAATCACAAGGGATGTGACGCCGCGCATACCCCTTTCAGCGTCTGGTTCGCCATCGGGTCCTCTGTCGCCGTCGCGCGAAGTGCAGCGCTCCCAGGTGCCGGTCCGGCCTAATCGCTTTGCAGATCCCTCGATCCAGGAGAATTACCGCGCGCAGGCGCCGCTGCGCGTGAGCCGTTTGGTTACTGAGTCTCGTACGCGTGCAGGCGCCGCTGCACTTCCGCCGTCGTCCGCCGCGCCGCTCCAGAATGGGGCCGGAGCAGCCCCGGCGAGTTTGTCGCCCCTGACGCCGGGCACCTTGCTGCGTGGTGGGCGTTACCGCTTACAAGAGTTGCAGGAGCGCCAGGAGTGGTTGGAAGGCGCCTATGAGTGTGTATGGCTGGCCCAGGATGGCCAGCGCGGGGGAGCCTACGTGCTGGTATCGGAACTGGTGCTGCCCGATAGTGCCTCCGGGAGCGTGCAGTCGATGTTGCGTACCGCGACGGTGGCTTTGACGGCCGCGGGTCGCCATGCGCATGTCCCCGCGCTAGGGGATGCCTTCAGTGATCAAGGGCGAAACTTCTTTGTGTTTGAACGTATAGATGGTGAGAGCCTGCTGTCACGCATGCGCCGCACGGGGTACGCGCTCGCTGAACAAGAGGTCATCGAGTGTTGCTTGCAGATGGTAGAGGTGTTGGAGATGCTGACGCAGCAATCGCCACCCCTCGTTCATGGGCTTATCCGTCCAGACCATATCATTGCCGGTCGCTCGAACGCTCAATATGTGCTGACGGGCTTCTCGATTATCCTGGCCGGCGGGGCGACGCAGTTGGTGGCGGGTCTGGATCGCACGCGCCTCTCGCCGTATACTGCTCCAGAATTTGTGCGTGGCCAGGTTGATGGGCGCTCTGACCTCTATGCGTTGCTGGCCAGCGCGTATCACCTGGTGACGGGCAGCGTTCCAACGGGCGTGAATGGCGGCATTCCGCAGGCGCAGCGACTCAATCCCAGGGTCAGCCCGGAGTTCGATGCGCTTCTCGCGAAGGGGCTGCGTCCGATTGCCAGCCAGCGCTATCAGCGGCCTGCCGAACTGCGCCAGGATCTGCTGGCGTTACGTCCCATCAGTGGTAGCCTGGTCGCTGGTAATAGTCAGTGGACAGAGCAGGAGCCCAGATCTCCAGCGATAGCCCAGCCCCCAACGCAGGTTTCCCTCCCTGCTACAGCACAGCGGCGCATGTCTGATAGCGTTGCGCAGGCGCTGCCACTGATCATGGCAAATCCTCTGGATGATGATGATGAAGATAAGATTCTCCTGCCAAGGCCGGAGAATCTGCCGCCTATGCAAGAGGGCCATGATATGCTGATGGCCAGCATCTGGCTGGTGGCGATCTTGATCTGCTTGATCGCGTTAGTGGTTGTAGGGCGCGGCTTTATTTAGCTGGTGGCAGTGCGTTTTGTGCCTACATGGATGGCGACAATGCCACCCGTGGGACGGTAGAAACGCACATCGCTCCAACCAACCTCTTCCATGTAGGCTTTGAGCGTTGCGGCATCCGGGAAGGTTGTCAGAGAATGCGGCAGGTAGGTGTATTCCTCGAAGGCTTTGCCGATGATGACGCCGAACAGAGGAGCCAGCTTATAAAAATAGAAGTGGAAGAGTGGTCCCAGGATGGTGCCGGGAGGATGGCTGATCTCCAGGCAGACCACGCGACCTCCCGGCCGCACAACGCGCAGCATGTCACGGAACCCCTGCTTGATATCGGTCAGGTTGCGCACGGTGAAGGCCGAGCAGCAGCCATCCACGCTGTTATCTGGCAGGTCGATGTGCTCAGCGTCGCCGATGCGCAGTTCGATGCGATCTTGCAACCCCAGGCGCGCCAGCTTGAGGCGCCCCTGTGCAAGCATTTCCGGCGTGATATCTATGCCGATCATGCGTGTTCCTGGACCGGCCCCACGAATGACCGCGATTGAGAGATCCGCTGTCCCCACGCCTAGATCAAGCCCGGTTTCTGCTGTGCCCAGTGCCAGGTAACGCGCGGCCTTTGCGCGCCAGCGCCGGTCCAGGCCGAAACTCATCAACATATTCATTAGATCATAGATGCGCGCAATGCGTCCAAACAGGCGCTGCACGTATGGGCGCTTGCCTCCGGTCTCGCGAAACCTCTCGTCAAGGGATAGCTTGGCAGTCATAGTGTTTTCTCTACCTGGTTGTTTGGCTTAGTGGGTACGCACGACCACAAAGTCGATCAGTTCGTCCAGCACATCGCGATCGGGCGAAGGTGGGAAGTGGTGGAGCGCCTGGCGTGCCTTCGCAGCATATTGCTGGGCATCGCTGACCGCGCGTTCTACGCCGGGACCCGTGACAACCCAGTTGACAACCTCGTGTATCTCTTCCTCGGCCTTTGTCTCGCCGCCGAGTAGTAGTTGGATCTGCTGCCGGTGCCCGTTTGAGGGCTGCGCTTGCAGGGCGTAGATCAAGGGGAGGGTTACCATGCCCTGGCGCAGGTCGTTGCCCGCCGGTTTCCCAATGGTTGTCTGGTCTTCCGTATAGTCCAGCACGTCATCGATGATCTGAAAGGCGATGCCCAGGTTGATCCCGTACTCGTCCAGCAGCGCTATCTGCTCGTCAGTGGCCTGGCTGACAATCGCGCCGCCCTTGCAGCATGCAGCGATCAAGCATGCTGTCTTGTGGCTGATCTTCTCGTAATAGGTCTTTATGCTGAGGTCGATGCGCCGGGCCGTCATCATCTCCAGAATGGTTCCCTCACAGACGGTCGCTACCGTGTCTGAGAAGAGGTGATCGATGCGGTTGTCGTCGATATCGGCGATCAGGCCCGCTGTTTTGGCGAAGTAATAGTCGCCGAGCAGAATGGCTATGCTGTCTCCCCACAATGCATTGACTGTTGGCTTGCCGCGCCGGGTGAGCGCGTTATCGACGATATCATCATGAATAAGCGTCGCCAGGTGAACCATCTCAAAGGCGACGCTTAATGGTAGCAGCTTGTCGAAGCGGTAGGCGTTCAATTTGCCTGAGAGCAGGGTGAGCGCCGTTCTCAGACGTTTCCCTGGTGAGGCGAGGGCATGCATCGAGGCAGAGTTAAGAATATCGAGTCCAGATGTTGCACGTTCCTCAAATGTCGTATCTACCTTTTCAAGGTCCGACTGGATACCTGCAAATAGGCGGCTCAACGTGGCCGTATCGTTCATAAAAAAGGTCTCCGTTCCGATGTTCCCAACGACATAACTATGATGGCGTCGAGCAGAAGGCGATAGCCTGGTGTTCCTCTACCACCTTTCGCGCATCGATTCATACTTGTTAGTTGCTTTCTTTCAGATTATAGCACGCCTCATCCACATCTTGTAGGTACGAAGTGAAGCCCTCTATGGCACCGGAAGACAGTGGAGGCAGGAAGCGAGCCCATAGGGG
>JALYVR010000472.1 GCA_030853145.1 Chloroflexota bacterium
GCCCTCTGCTGCTCTTTCTGGTTGTGGCGGCCCCGGTCCTGGTCGTATGGCGCGTGCTGCTGGCCGAGGCCATCAATTTGCCGCGTTTTCGCCGTCAAGCGGTGATAGTAGGCGTCAATGCCGCCGGCATAAGCGTTGCCAGAGAACTGCTAGGGGCAAAACATCCCGGCGCGAATGTCGTTGGGTTTATCAGCGAGGAGCTTGATCAGCAGGAGCAGCAGGATGGATTGCCGGTCCTTGGGAGCCGGAGCGCGTTGCATAGCCTGGCCCAGAGCGGCCTGATTGATATGATTATCATGGCTATTGACTATAAGGACCATCCCGAACTCTTTCAGGAAGCGCTGGCAGGGGCGCAGCGCGGGATTACCGTCCTTCCCGTACCAACGGTCTATGAGAACACCAGCGGCAAGATACCCGTGGAACACCTCGGCGATCAGTGGTGTACCGTCATGCCTGCGGGATATAGCTCCTCACTCCTCTATATCTGCTGGGCCAGAATGCTGGACCTGGCCTTCGGCTTGTGCGGGCTACTTATACTGGCCCTCTTGTTCCCCCTGCTGGCCCTGCTCATTTACCTGGATGCGCCGGGACCAATTTTCTATACCCAGGAACGCACCGGTTATCACGGACGAACATTTTCTATCTACAAGTTCCGTTCCATGCATACCGAAAAAGAGCAGGTCAGACGGCCAGCCTGGGTGACGAAAGGCGATCCCCGTATCACACGCGTGGGACGTTTTCTGCGCGCTACCCACCTGGATGAAATGCCCCAGGTACTGAATATTCTGTGCGGCGAGATGAGCCTGATTGGCCCGCGCCCGGAGCGACCAGCATTTGTGGCTGAGTTAGAAAAGAGCAATATCTTTTATCGCTATCGCCTGAGTGTCAAACCGGGCCTTACAGGCTGGGCCCAGGTGAAGTACGGCTATGGTGTGGCAGATCACGATGAACTGGTCAAGTTGCAGTACGATCTCTATTACATCAAGCACCGTTCATGCTTATTTGATCTGCTTATCCTTTTGAAAACATGTATAGAAGTAGGGTGCGCTCATGGAAGCTAGAAAACTCTCACAGAGTACTGTCAAGAGCAAACGGCCTGTTCGCAAAACATTTTTGTCCTTTGCCATGCCCCATATTACGCAGGCCGAAATTGATGAAGTGGTGGATACCCTGCGCTCAGGATGGTTAACCACCGGCCCGAAGACAAAGCGCTTTGAGCGCGAGTTCGCCGCACACGTGACAGCGCCTTACGCGGTGGCTGTCAACTCCGCGACGGCCGCGATGCATCTTGCGCTTGACGCCATCGGGTTGCAGCCGGGCGATGAGGTGATCGTCCCGGTGTATACCTTTACGGCCACGGCTGAAGTTGTGGTGTACTTCAAAGCCAGGCCTGTCTTTGTCGATGTAGATCCGCTCACATGCAATCTCGATCCAGCGCAGTTGGAAAAGCACATCACTCCCCTGACACGGGCAATTATGGTCGTGCATATAGCGGGTTTGCCAGCGGAGCTGGATAGCATCCATGCCATCGCTAAAGCGCATGGCCTGCCGGTGATCGAGGACGCAGCTCACGCCTTTCCCGCTGAGTACCGCGGGCGCATGATCGGCGCTATAAGCGATCTGACGGCCTTTAGCTTTTATGCCACGAAGACCTTAACGACGGGCGAGGGCGGGATGCTTACCACGCCACACCAGCAGTATGCTGAGCGGGCCACGATGATGGCCCTGCACGGCATCAGCCATGATGCCTGGAAGCGCTACACGGCTGAAGGCTCCTGGTATTACGAGGTGCTACAAGCGGGCTACAAATATAACATGACGGACATCGCTGCCTCCCTTGGCCTGCACCAGTTAGCGCGGAGCACGTGGCTTTGGGAACGGCGGCAAGCCATCGCGCAGCGCTATACCGAGGCCTTCTCTCCATTGGCTGAGGTCCAGCCGCCGCCGAACCCGGCCCATGTAAAGCATGCCTGGCACCTGTACCTGTTACGCTTGCGCACCGAACGCCTGACGATCACCAGAGATGAATTCATTCAAGCACTGGCGCAGGCGAATATCGGCACCAGCGTGCATTTCATTCCGCTGCACCTGCATCCCTTCTACCGTAACATGTATCAACTGGCGGAGAATGACTTTCCAGCAGCAATCGATGCATACCGGCGGGTCATTTCCTTGCCTCTCTATCCGGGTATGAGCGATGAGGATGTCGAAGACGTTATCGTGGCCGTTGAGCAGATTATCGCGGAGCATAAGAAGTAAGATAGGAAGAGTGAGGATGAAGTCTTTTGCAGCAGGGTGCAATCCACACGATATCGATGTGGCGGATCTCCTGGAACGCGAGATTGTGCCGCTGGAGACTGAGGAAGCGCGGGCTGCCCTCAAGGGGCAGGTCATTCTTGTGACGGGCGCCGCCGGCTCGATTGGTTCAGAGCTGTGCAGGCAATTGCTGGATTATGAACCGGAGCTGCTGATCGCGCTGGATATGAACGAGACCGGGCTGTTTGATCTGGCTGAGGGCTTACGTGTACGCGCTCATCCGCACATCGCCAATCTGTATCCGTATATCGGCGATATCGCTGATGTGCAGAGAATGGCACGCCTGTTTGCGGAGAAGCGCCCGCATTATGTCTTTCATGCAGCAGCGTATAAACACGTTCCTCTGCTGGAAGCGTATCCCGATGTAGCGATTCGCACAAATGTGCTTGCCACCTATCACTTGTGCCGCCTGGCCCAGGTATACGAGGTAGCGCGCTTCGTGTGTATCTCGACGGATAAAGCCGCAGCCCCGGTTAGCATTATGGGCGCTACCAAGCGGGTGGGCGAAATGATTGTGCAGTCTCTGGCGGAATCAACGCATTGTATGACACGCTTTTGCGCGGTGCGTTTCGGGAACGTGCTCGGTAGTCGCGGAAGCGTCGTGCCTGTTTTCGCGCAGCAGATCGAGCAAGGCGGCCCTTTAACGGTGACAGATCCCCAGGCGACGCGCTATTTTATGACGATCCCCGAAGCTTGCGGCCTGGTGATCCTCACCTCTGCCATTGCAAGTCAGGGCGGCCTCTATCTCCTGAATATGGGCAACCCTGTGCAGATCATCGATCTGGCGGAGAAGATGATTCGCCTGTGCGGTTTGCGCATAGAGAAGGACATTTCTATTGTGTACACCGGCCTGCGTCCAGGCGAACGCCTGCACGAAACTTTAGTGGCCGCCAATGAGGAACTGACGCTTACTGCTAACAGAAATATCCTGCGTGTATCGCATAAAGGGACCTTGCCAACCTATGCCTTCCTTGAACAATGGATAGCACGCATAGAGGAGTGTATCGCGCATGGCCACGATACACACTTGCGCGCTCATCTTTTTGAGATTGTGCGCCAGGAAGAGCTGATCGCCACAAGTTGAGCAGACCGGGATTGCGCGTACCGGCAAAATCGTAGGGAACACTCCAGGTCGTAACCCAGGAGTGAGTGAGGGGAAATGTATGACACTCGAGCAATTCTGGATCATTTTGGTAAAAAGATGGCCGCTGATCGTTAGTTGCTTCCTGGTAGTAGGAGTAGGCACATATGCTGGTAGCAAACTCGTCACTCCGCTCTATCAATCAACGACACTCATCCAGGTAGCTCTCCAGGGGCAGAATCAATCCGATAGCTTTACTGTGAGCACACAACTGGCGCAGACGGAGTCGCAGTTGGTCGTGAGTAGCCAGGTATTGCAGGCAGTTGCCTCACATTATAAGGGCTTGACCTCCGACCAGCTTGCAAAAGAGGTGACATCAAGCGTCCGTTTGAACACGCAATTGTTTGAGATAGATGTGCAGGACCCAGGGCCTACGCGGGCTGCGGCGCTGGCTAACGATATTGCGACAACCCTGATCTCGCAGCAACTCGCGATCTCGCAACAGAATTACGGGAGCGCGATCCAACAAGTTCAAGACGATTTGAAAAACACGCAACAGCAGATCGGCTCGCTCACAACACAGCTAGGTCAGTTGCAGGCCAGGCTCAATAATATCCTGGAGGCTCGGCAGGCCGCCGATTTGCAGGCTGTAAAGTTCAACCGGTCGCTGCCAGCGCAAGATTCACAATGGACGACACAAGAGGCCACCTTGCAGGCGCAGATCGATGTTTTGCAGACTCAGCTCAATAACTTGCAGCAGCACAGCACGGATAGGCGCGCGGTCCTGGCGCAACTTCAATTGACAGCGACGCAGAATAGTAATTTTCTGCGCGTGGTCCAGGCTGCCCAACCGGGGTCCGCTCCCGTCAGTCCACACATCCTGCTTAATACTGTTGCTGGCCTGCTGGTGGGCCTGCTAGCGGGTATCTTGCTGGCGCTGCTGCTGGACCAGGTAGATACGAGGGTGCGCACTTCGGAGGCGATTACCCAGCTTCTGGATTGGCCGGTCCTGGCGGTGGTCTGGCAGCAAAACCCCAGGAAGGAAGCGCTTGTCAATCCCCCCAATCAGAGCGCCAATGCCGCGTCCTATGGTATTCTTCGTACCAATATTGGCTTCTCTGCGATAGACAAGCCGCTACGTTCCCTGGTAGTCACAAGCGCCCTGCAACACGAGGGCAAGAGCATGGTTGCAGCGAATCTGGCGATCAGTATGGCCAGAGCTGGTAAAAGCGTGCTCCTTATCGATGCGGACCTGAGCCAACCATCTCAGCATACGCTCTTCAACATGT
>JALYVR010000473.1 GCA_030853145.1 Chloroflexota bacterium
CTGCGGCTGTTAGCGCCGGATGTACGCTTTGTGGAGGCGCTCAGTGGCAGCGAGGCGCTGAGACGCTACGGGCAGGCGTTTCCCGACGAGACTCGGCAGGCGATAGATGCCGCCGACTGCACGCTCTTCGGGGCCAGCGGAGGACTAAGCCGGCCTATCTTATGGTACCTGCGCTGGGGCAAAGAGACGTATGTGAATGTGCGGCCGGTGCGCTGGTATCCTGGTTGCGCTAGCCCTATGCTCCACCCTGAGCGCAGCGATTATGTGATCGTGCGCGATAATTTGGAGGGCATGTATCCCCCGCGCGAGGGTGACATCGCAGAGCTAGGCGCGTTGACCAGTAGCCAGGGATGGTGGCAGGCGCCCCCGGTTGAAAAATCGGGGGCATACGCGGTGCGTGTCTTCACCGAGGAGCAGATGCAGCGCGTGGCCCTAGCGGCCTGTGAACTGGCGCTCCAGCGACAGACGGCTGGCTATCCTGGCCGCGTGACTCTGGGCGCCAAATATTCGATCTTGCCGCGCACCGATGGACGCCTGCGCACAATTGTAGCGGAGACTGTGCGCACCTACCCCGGTTTGCAGTACCAGGAATTCCTCATCGATGACCTGGCACGCCGGCTGGTGGCCTCGCCAGAGACGCTGGATGTGGTGGTCCTCTCCAATGAGCATGGCGATATCCTCGCCGATGTCGCCAGTGGCACTATCGGAGGTTTAGGTCTCTCACCCAGCGCTTGTTATGGTGAGCGTTACGCGTACTTTGAGCCGGTCCACGGTTCCGCTCCGGACCTGGCTGGCAAAGGCATTATCAATCCCACGGCGATGCTGCTTTCCGGCGCGATGCTGCTCGCCTACCTGGGCTATAGCGAGCAAGCACAGAGGTTGGAGCGTGCGATTGAACGGCTCTACGGCGAGGGGTTGTGTCTGACCGGCGATCAGGGTGGGAGCGCGAGTACGCTGGAATTTGCGGAGAAAGTTGTATCTATGTTATAGCATCCCATCATCTCCTGCCCCGCACACCAGCGCGCACACCTTCTCAGACGGAGCAGGAGAGACTTTCCGGGCCAGCAGTGCTGCGACGGCGGCCGCTCCACTCAGTTCGGCGGCCACGCCCATCTCGAACCAGAGCCAGCGAGCGGCCTCGCGCATCTCTTCATCGGTGACCAGCACGATGTTGTCCACGTGTTGCTGGATGATCTCCAGGTTGATGGCCGCGCTACGGCGAGGCGCGAGCGTCCCGGCGGTGGTCGTAATCTGCGGCAATTCCACAATGTGGCCGGCGCGTAGACTTTCGTAGAGTGTGGGCGCCCCCACTGGTTCAACCCCGATGATCTTTATGCCCGGTTTTATGCTGCGGGCTGCCAGGCTCACGCCACTGATCAGGCCGCCTCCTCCGATGGCTACCAGCAGTAGATCGAGGTCTGGCGCGTCTGCCAGAATTTCCAGGCCGAGAGTGCCCTGTCCGGCAATCACGGCCGGGTCGGCGAAGGGATGGATGTAGTTCAGGCCTTCCTGCTCGGCAACGTGCAGGGCCGCGCGGTTGGCCTCGTCCCAGACCGCACCCTCGAAGATCACTCTAGCGCCCCAGCTTTCCAGCTTTTGCGCTTTCACGAGCGGAGTACTCTGGGGCAGGTAGATGGTTACAGGAATGCGGGCGAGCCAGCCGGCATATGCGACCCCCAGGCCATGATTGCCGCCAGAAGCGGTGACAAGCCCACGCTGAAGCTGTTCTGGGGAGAGGTTCAGGAGTTTGTTCACCGCGCCTCGTGCCTTAAAAGAGCCACAGATCTGCAAACATTCCAGCTTGAGATAGAGATCCTGAGCCTGGCATATTGGTTGCTTGACGGGCCTGGCCTCTAGCAGGGGAGTGCGTCGAATATAGTTGGCAATGCGGGTCTGGGCCACCTGAATATCGTGTAACATTAGCACTGTATTTTTCTCCGGCAGATAAGAAATCTGAACTTTTTCCCAAAGTGTACCACAACTCTCAAACTTATCTCGATCTCACGGCCTTGACGCAGAGCCATTTAAAAGTCGTGTGTGCCCCGACCCGCGTAGGGGCCCGGCTTGCCGCGCCCGTGCGAGGCCTCGCTTGCGCGGCCAGTAAGAGGTCTGGTGTCCCAAGGGCCGCCGCTCACGGGCGCGGCAAGCCGGGCCCCTACGCGGATCACCGTGCGCTTGCGACTTTTCGATAGCTATGACCTTGACGGAAGAAGCGAACTTCGGTACACTGAGGGCGTCACTAGAGGCTAAGAGCCAGACGTGAAGAGAGAAAGGAAGCACGATGAAGCAGGAGCCGGAGATACACATGTCTGGGCCGGAGGAGACCAGTAGCACGTCCCCGGAAAAGGGCACGGAGAGATGGGCCTCTGGTCGCATTGATCGCAATCATCCAATCGGCGGTGAGATGTCCGATGTCCTGCGCGGTATCCTGTTGCGTGTACGCCTCCCCTGGTTGTTGCAGCATTACTCACAGGTGTCGGTCCTCGCGCTGTTTAGCTTTGTCAATGGCTGTATCAGTATCGGGCTGATGTCCGCGCTGGCCTTGCTTACCCACTCGCCTTTCGTCTTTCCTTCGCTCGGTCCGACGGCCTTTCTCTTTTTCTACACCCCCACAGCACCAAGCGCTTCGCCGCGCAACACGCTTATTGGTCATGCCGTTGGCGCGTGCGCTGGCTACCTCAGCCTGGTGGTGACAGGGTTGACGCTGGCAGGGCCGGCGCTCACGGTTGGTGTGACGTGGCCGCGCGTCATCGCTGCCGCCCTCTCGCTGGGGCTGACGGCAGGCGTGATGGTGCTGCTGCGCGCGCCGCACCCGCCGGCTGGCGCGACAACGCTCATCGTCTCACTTGGCCTCTTGACGCATCCCTGGCAACTGCTGCTGCTCATGGGCGCGGTAGTGTTGCTCACGCTGCAAGCGCTGGCCATCAACCGGCTCGCTGGCATTCCCTATCCGCTGTGGAGTCCACCGCGCCAGCCGGCCAGCGGCGGTGATGGGAGCGACAGCACGAGCAGGCATACATAAACGCTGTGCGGTTCTTCCCCGCGCGTTTTTGCTTGAGGCGCGGGGAAGAACTACCTTCAGGCCGATTACTGCGCGGAGATCGCCGCTTTGCCGCCGCGCAGGACATATTTCTGGATCTTGCCGGTGGCCGTCTTGGGCAATTCGGGCACAAACGTGAACGACTTCGGCACTTTGAAGTGTGCCATGTGGTCGCGGACGAAGGTACGCAGCTCCTCCTCAGTTGTGCTCTGTCCTGCCTTGAGTACGACAAAGGCGTGCGGCGCCTCGCCCCATTGCGTATCGGGCAGACCCACGACCGCGGCTTCCTGGACCGCCGGGTGACGCAGCAGCATAGCTTCGACCTCGACCGAAGAGATATTCTCTCCTCCGCTGATGATCACGTCCTTCATACGGTCGCGGATCTCGACATAGCCATCAGGATGGACCACTGCCGCGTCGCCCGTATGAAACCAGCCACCTCTAAAGGCCCGCTCCGTGGCTTCGGGATCGTTGTAATAGCCCTTCATGACGACATTGCCGCGCGCCACAATTTCGCCGAGGGTCGCCCCGTCGTGGGGAACTTCCTGGTCCTGTGGATCGACGACCAGGAGTTCGCCGGAGGTGATCAGCTCCACTCCCTGGCGAGCCTTGATGGTGGCACGTGCCTGTGGGGAGAGCGCCGCGTGCTCTGGCCGTGGCTCGCATATCGTGATGAACGGCGCCGTCTCGGTCAGGCCATAGACCTGTGTGATCTCCCAACCCAGTTCGCCCTCGATGCGCTCGATGGTCGCGGCAGCCGGTGGCGCGCCTGCCGTTACTACACGCACGACCGGCTGCTCCGACGCCTTTCCGGCCTCAGAGGATTGCAAGATGCGCCGCACATCCTGGGGCGCGTTGCCGATGGCGATGAGCACGGTCGGCGCTGCGCAGAGCAGCGTGATCTCTTGAGCGCGGATCAGCGTAAAGATTGCCCGTGGTTCCACCTTACGCAGGCACACATGGGTGCCTCCGACGGCGGTGATTGTCCAGACGAAGGTCCAGCCATTGGCATGGAACATGGGCAGCGTCCACAGGTAGCGCTCGGCGGGCGACATCGAGATATGCACCAGGGTGCCGATGGTGTTCATATAGGCATTGCGATGGGTAATCATCACGCCTTTGGGGCGCGAGGTCGTGCCGCTGGTATAGTTGATGGTCAGCAGATCATCCTCGGCAATCTCCGGGCGGGTGAACGTTTCTGGCGCCTCCGCCAGTGTGGTCTCGTAGTCAAGCCAGCCAGCTTCGCGTAAGGCATCGGTCAGGCCTTCGAGCGCCACGACGTGCTTGACCTCTGGCAACTCGTGGCGAATACGCTCAACATCTTCTAAATAGTCGCTATGGACACACACTACCTGCGCGCCACTATGCCCGATGATGTAGGCAAAATCGTCGGCGATGAGGCGATAGTTGATCGGGACGAGGACCGCGCCAATCTGGGGTACAGCATAAAAGGATTCGAGCTGGGCATGCGTGTTGGGAGCGATGTAGGCCACGCGGTCGCCCTTAGCGACGCCCAGGCGTTGGAGTGCGGCCGACCAGCGATCACAGCGTCTGCCAAACTCGGCGTACGTCAGGCGCAGGCCTTCATCGACAATAGCCTCGTGGTCTGGATACAGGCGCCGGGCGCGGCGTAGGAATTCGAGAG
>JALYVR010000474.1 GCA_030853145.1 Chloroflexota bacterium
ACTACACATAGATCCATCACATGAGGGTGGTCAGAGTATTACGCTCGACCTACCTGAACTTCGTGCCGTAATTCGGGGCTTCCTTGGTGACGAACACATCGTGCGGGTGGCTCTCGCGCAGGCCCGCGTTGGTGATGCGCACGAAGCGGGTCTTGCGCTGCATCTCTTCGATGGTGGCGCAGCCCGCGTAGCCCATCGACTGGCGCAGCCCGCCTACCATCTGGTGAACCACGGGTCCCAGCATACCTTTGTATGACACGCGCGCCTCGATGCCCTCGGCGATCAGACGCGTCTCGTCGGCGATGTCGTTCTGAAAGTAGCGGTCCTTGCTGTAGCTGCGCTGCTTCATAGCCGCTATCGAACCCATGCCCCGGTAGTCCTTGAAACGCTCGCCGTGCGAGATAATCAATTCGCCCGGACTCTCATCGACGCCTGCCAGCAGACTGCCGAGCATAACGCTGTCAGCCCCTGCCGCGATGGCCTTGGCGATGTCGCCGGAGTACTGGATGCCGCCATCGGCCACCACCGGCACGCCATGCATGCGCGCCACACGCGCGCATTCGTAGATCGCGGTGATCTGGGGCATACCAATACCCGCGATGATGCGTGTAGTGCAGATAGCGCCAGCGCCGATACCCACCTTGATCGCGTCCACACCTACCTGAATCAGCGCCTCAGTCGCCCCGGCAGTGACGACGTTGCCAGCCATGAGCTGCGTGCGCTTGCCGAAGCGATCCTTGAGTTGCGCGACTTTTTCGATCACCATGCGCGAGTGGGCATGCGAGGTATCCACAACCAACACGTCCACGCCCTCCTCAACCAGGGCCGCGCTGCGCTCGTCACTGTCCGGCCCAACCCCAACTGCTGCTCCCACACGCAGGCGCCCATACTCGTCCTTGGAAGCGTTGGGGTAGAGGATCTTCTTCTGGATATCCTTCATGGTGATCAGGCCCCTGAGCATACCATGCTCGTCCACTACCGGCAGCTTCTCGATCTTGTAGCGATGCAGGCTGTCGCGAGCCTGCTCCAGCGTAGTACCAACAGGCACGGTGATCAGGTGGTCACGCGTCATCAGTTCCGAGACCGGGCGCGCCACATCCGTCTCAAAACGGATATCGCGGTTCGTTAGGATGCCCACCAGCCGGCCATGCTCGACGACAGGGATGCCGGAGATATGGAAGCGCTGCATAGCGTCCAGGGCTTCGCTCAACGAGGCACTCGGCCCCAACGTGATCGGGTCGGTAATCATGCCCGACTCCGAGCGCTTCACCTTGTCCACCTCCTCAGCCTGGTTTGCAACGGAGAGATTGCGATGAATAATGCCTATCCCGCCCTCGCGCGCCATGGCAATCGCCAGCCGCGCCTCGGTCACGGTGTCCATAGCCGCACTCATAATGGGAATATTCATGCTAATAGTACGCGTTAAACGTGACTGCGTGGAGACATCACGGGGCAGCACCGCCGAAGCGGCTGGTACGATCAACACATCATCGAAGGTCAGCCCTTCAAGAGCAAATTTTTCGTCGAAGCCGGGGTCGAAAGCGCCTGGATGTTGCGCCTGAGACATGATGGCAATGTCCTCCTTAAGAAAAACGCCCGGCACGATGCCAGGCCTCCCATTGGGGCAGACGCGATCAGGCGCGTCCTTACTACTCTGTCAACCTTCAATCGGCGGGCGCGACATGGCGCCCGCAAGGGACGCCACTACACATTCACCTGCGCGGACGCGATCAAGCGCGTCCCTACATCTTAAATAATTCCTACTACTGTAGCACCTGAGACAATGAGGCGTCAAATATATCCCCCTCCAACGTTTAACCCAAATGGAAGAACTTCTGCCTACCCAATTCGATCAAACAGTGTTATAGTGCAACCAGCCAAAAATTCTTTAACAGGCACCGACATTAAATTTAGAAGAGAGGTACACCTATGCCAGAGGAAACAACAGCAGCATCTCCGGAGCCAGCGACACAGGCTCAAGGAGGAGCGACGGCCCATTTAAATGGACTGCACCAGCGGCGCGTCCTTTTCAACACACGCCCCATCCCCATACGCCACGCAATGTCAACCTTATCCACGAGGCAGAGCTGGCAACGGGGAATTTCAATAAGAAGGTAGCGGTAGGCCTGACCTCCATTTTTCAGGCCATGCCCACATTCTGGCTGATTATGGCCTGGATTGTGCTCTGGATCATAGCAAATGCCACTATCGTACACTTTGACCCACTACCCTGGCCGCTCCTGCTCTGCCTGGCATCGGTACCTCAACTGCCGCTGATGATCGTGATCATGGTAGGCCAGGGTCTGCTGGGCAGAAAGCAGGAACTGCAATCAGAGGAGCAGTTCAATACGACCCAGCGGACGTACCACGACATCGAACAGATCATGACGCATCTTACTGTCCAGGACGAAGAACTGCTCCGGCAGACCCATATGATTATTCACCTGCTGCGCACCAACGGTATCACCCCCGAGCAACTGGCCGACATTCAAAATCTTGCCGACGCAAACGCCAGAAACGCAGTCGCCCAAGCCGCGCCAACCCAGGCATAAGAAGGTAAAAAAGGAGCCGGAGGCCTGAGACATATCAGAGGTAGGGGCGCGCCACATGCTCACGTTGTGCCAGGTCGAGCAACTTGCGCGTGCTGGCGCGCGCACCCTCTTCATCGGCATCGAAGCGCGCTATTGGGCGATCAGGGGTGAAATGCTCCTGCACAGTAACCGCGTCGATCGTCAGCAGCACCGCACCCGTGTTGGGGAGCCGCACGAGAACCGACTGGTGTCCCGGCACATGACCACTGGTCTCGATCAAGGTCAGTCCAGGAAGCAGTTCGGTATCACCAGCGATCTGCCGGTAGCGTGATGCCGGCACATCTCACTGGGGACGACTCCTGGCGAAACGCTCATGCCCGCCGCTGGCGACCTCATAATGCTGGCGCTGCACAATCAGTTCAGCGTTCGGAAAAGCATTATGATGCCCTGCATGGTCTTAATCGAAATGGGTACAGATGAGCATATCGATATCGGCCGGTTGCAGACCAATCATGGCAAGCTGCTCAATCACATTCTTCTCTATGGTAGGCGCCGGCATCCCTGGCGGACCCTGAGTGACGCCGGACGGCAGGCCACTATCAATCAAGATATTCTTGCCATCGTCGGTCTGAATCAAATAACAGGGCACGGGAATATTGACCGGCGGCATGCTCGCGACCTGCATCAGGTAGAGTCGCTGTGGAGCAGAAGCTCTGGTTGTCATACGTTCCTCTTTCATCGACACTCTGAGAGATGGTAGAGGTAAAAAGCTACCATATGATACCAGGTTATATCACATAGCTCTCCCTTATAGCGTTTGTCCGCTATCTACGGTAATAATTTGGCCGGTCATAGCTTCTTGTTCCAAAACCGAGCAGATGATTTTGGCGATATCATCAACCGTTGAAATGCGTTGCAGCAACAGGTTATGGCTTAACCGTTCCATGATTTCCTCCCGCTCTGCCCACCATCTGGTCGCGACAGCTCCGGGAGCCACACTGCATACTCTGATTTCAGGCGCTAAAGCCCGTGCTAACGATTTAGTCAGACCATGGACCGCCGCTTTAGAAACAGCGTATGGCAGTGAGGAGCCTGCCCCCGAAAGCCCGGCTATGCTGCCGACATTGACGATGGCCCCTTGCTGCTTTTTCTTCATCAAAGGAGCTACGGCTCTCGCGCAGTAAAACATGCCTTTGACATTCACAGCATACAGCTCATCCCATACGTCCTCCGTTACCGCTTCCAGGTCGTCCAGCGGAATGTGCCGGGTGATGCTGGCATTATTGACGAGCACGTCGACGGTTCCAAATTGCTGCGCAATTGTAGCGACCATTGCCCGTACTTCCCCGTCCTGGGAGACATCAGCCTGTATGGCGATTGCGCGTCCACCTGCGTCTTTAATGGTTTGCACCGTTTCGTTCGCGTCGGTTTTAGAGCGCGAATAGTTCACCGCGGCAGTTGCACCCCGCGCAGCCAGTGCGATGCAAGTAGCCCTGCCGATCCCTGTACCGCCACCCGTAACCAGAGCCACTTTGTTCTGTAAATCCATGGTCAATGCTCCTTTTTTTCCTGCTTCAGCCCAGACAGTATGATTCCCTCACATACTAGACACGAGCGAGTGTCTCTCTACGGTACTCCAAAGACGCTACCCACAATCTGAATGGCCTGCTCCTCCCCCACCAGTTTCACCAGTCGCTGGTGATGTCGCTCGATAGCTTGCATACGTGCATTGATGAATTCATGGTTTGCTACGATCGCCAAACCTTCCAATCCCCGGCGCGCCGCCTCGTATTCCTCTTCACCTTGCAGATTTCTCAACAAAATGAGACCCCCTGAGGGGGCCTCATCACATAAAACTTGTGTTATGACAATACAGTTTACAGGGTTCGCGACCGACGCATTCCCACAAACAGGTTGTACAGCAACACGATCACTGCGATAACGATCAGCAGGTGGATCAACGCGCCACCGAGATGTACTACAAAAAAGCCGAGGGCCCACAAGATCACCAGGATAACGACGACTGCCCAAAGAAGACCAACCATTGTGTAACACTCCTTTGATGAACTAGTGCGAACAAAAGAACAAAAAGAGATCGTCTCCCCCGACCTTCTCTCTGGAGGAAGCAACCTCTACCAACCACTATAATGA
>JALYVR010000475.1 GCA_030853145.1 Chloroflexota bacterium
GTATAGGCTGGTGGATAGGCTGGTGCCGCCTTCAAGTAGTTTTCGTTGTCACGCAGTTTAAACGCGCCCACAGAGGTCAGGAGTTGGTCCGCGAGCCAGGCCAGGCGCTCCATCAGGTGTGACACCTCACGGGTACTGGTACTACTCTGCCGGGTAGCATCAGAGACATTCTGCATGATGTCCACCACGGCGCGCGACGTTTGCAACTGCTGCACAGCCACCTGGTTAATGTTCTCAATCTCGCCGGCCTGCCGTTCAACGACGGAGAAGATCGATTCCAGCGCCTCGCCTGCTTGCTGAGTCAACTTGGTATTATCAAACGTCTCACGCTCGGTGTCTTGCATAGAGCCGGCCAGGGCGTTGATATCCTCACCCACACTACGGACGATACGTGAGATCATACTGGCCTGCCCCTTGCTCAGTTCAGCCAGGCGGCGGATATCGGCGGCCACGGCCGCGAAGCCTTTGCCATTCTCGCCGGCCATCGCCGCCTGGATGGCCGCGTCGAGAGAGAGACGGTTTGTCTGATAGGCAATGGAGGAGATGACCTCTACGATATTATTGATCTCGCGCGAGCGCTCACCGAGCATCTGGACCTTAGAAGAGGTATCCTGCACGGTCGCCTGAATGCGATCCATGCCCTCAACAGCCTGCACGATAGCCCCGCGTCCCCGGTGCGCACTCTGGCGCGCCTGCGTCGCAATAGTATGCAGCACCTCGGCACGCTCGGCCACCAGCCGCGTTGAATCGGCCACCAGCGTCACATTGGCCGCCGCCTCGCTGATGCGATTGATCTGGTTATCCGCGCTCATCACCAGTTGGGCCATGCGCTCATAGGTCATGGCGGTCGAATTCTTGACCTCGTAGGCCACAGACTTCACACGCACAATCAGGCCGCTCAGCTCCTCCACCATATAGTTAAAGGAGTCGGCCAGCACGCCCAGCGCATCGATCGTGACCTCGGCCTGGATGCGCAGATCACCCTCGGCGACGCCGCTCACCTCGCTCACCAGCTTCTCGACCTGGGCTTGCAGGACATCATGGCGAGCCTGCGCATCTTGAATGAGCCGCACAATACTATCCAACATGCTATTCATCGAGAGCGCGACTATATAAATTTCGTCGCGCCCACCAATATTTGAGCGCGCGCTGGTATCGCCCCTGGCAATGCGCTTGGTCAGCGTAGCCAGCCGCCGCAGGGGTACAGTAATGGTTCTATTTAGAATGTAACCAATCAAGGAAACTGCCAGGATAGTAAAGAGGAGAGCAAGCGCCGTAGAGATCAACACAGGCTGCGTCTGTGATGGTCCAACGGCCGTGACGGCCTTGCCCATCTCTACCGCGTTATCGGCAACTTTTTGCCAACTATTTCTTAAATCCAGAAAGGCTTTGTTCGCGTCGAATAATACCTGGTAGTCATCAGTATATGCAGTCCGAGCCTCCGCAAAAGTTAACGGACCTTTTGCCTCTTGCTGCTGCAGAACCGACAGCCTATATAACTCTTCCTGCTGTAAAGTCTGGTAGTTTGGCCAGAGCGTTTGCGTGACATCTGTCAGAGCGGACCGCTGGTCACTTATCAGCGTGGTACCCGGATTATCGCTCACCAGGATATCACGAATAGTGCTCATATTGGAAGAGCTGGCTAGCTCGTAATTGCTCTGATACTGGCCTAGCGTCTGCGCAAAGTCTTGAATGCGGGCCGTAATATCAAACTCTATTAATGCACCTGAAGCATTCAGAGAAGGATCTGGCTTACTCCCTCCCTGGCTAGCAAAGAGGTTGGCGAAGATCTGGGTATGGCGAGTCTGGAGCAGCGCATTCATACGCTGCAGGTTTATCTGCTGCTGTGCCGCAGTGCTCTGCGCATCAAAACTGGTTCTCACTGCCTGGTCACGCACATTCAGTGAGTTGAAATAGAAAGAACCCAGCAGCACAATAACAATGCCGGGGATGGCCGTCGCGATGATAAACGCTATCACGAGGCGACGGAATATGGGCATATTGCGAAATAGTTTATCCATCCTCGTTCTTATCCCTTCTTAAAATTTATAAACATGATGCCAAACAGATAGATTCTGCCTTTTGTAACCTCGCCTAATTTACACCCTGGATGAACTCTAGCAGAAACCGCGCCTATGCGCAAGGCTACTATACCTACGTACTATATCGACATTTATGATTGATTATGGAGGACATGTACCAAACTATAGTTTGCTGTTTCAAACTTACCTATATTCCACTGACCCAAGGCATGTGTAAGCCATAAAAAATAGCACAAAACGTATAGTATGAATACCGCAAAGGAGAATAAATAGAAATATATAAAAATTTCGTTAAGGTTTTAGGATGGGACGCTTTTATCTGCCAGCCAGCTACACTGGCAAAAACCCCACCCATCGCGTACAATCACTAGTAAGGATGCAGGCATGAGAGACACAACGGAGGTTTTATGAAACATCAGGAAGCAGTGATCGTCGCAGCGGTGCGCACACCCGTTGGCATTGGTAAACCGGAGAAAGGCAAGCTGAGCGGTATCCGCCCCGATGAACTGGCCGCGCTGGCGTTAGCAGAGGTAGTGCGGCGAGCCGGGATCGAACCCGCGCTGGTCGAGGATATCGTGATGGGCTGCGTGTCACCGATCGGGGAGCAGGGATTGAATATCGGGCGCGTGGCGGCCCTCATCGCTGACTTCCCGGTGGAGGTCTGCTCGGTGAGCATCAACCGCATGTGCGGCTCCAGCGAGCAGGCTGTGCATTTCGCGGCCCAGGAGATTATCTCAGGGACCGTTGATGTGGCCATCGGAGCGGGCGTCGAGAGCATGAGCCGCGTACCCATGGGCTCCGACCGCGCCGGTGCGAGCTTCAGCGAGAAACTGATGGCGCGCTATCCGCTGGTTCCGCAAGGGCTATCGGCCGAGATGATCGCCGAGAAATGGCACATCACGCGCGAGGAGGCCGACGCGTTCTCGCTGGAAAGCCATCGCCGCGCCGCCGCCGCCACCGCCGAGGGCCGCTTCAAGCAGGAGATCATGCCGGTAGAGGTGACGCTGGCCGATGGCAGTAGCGAGACTATGACCACCGACCAGGGCATCCGCGCCAGCACCTCGCTGGAGCAGCTTGGTAACCTGAAACCCGCCTTCCGGCCCGAGGGCATCGTCACCGCCGGTAACTCCAGCCAGATCAGCGATGGAGCCGCCGCCGTGCTGCTGATGTCCGAGGAGAAGGCCCGCGAACTTGGCCTCAAGCCGCTGGCGCGCATCGTGTCCATGGCCACGGCGGGCGTCGATCCCGTCATAATGCTGACCGGCCCCATTCCCGCCACCGCCAAAGCGCTGAAGAAGGCTGGTTTGAGCTTGAAGGATATCGATCTGGTGGAGATCAACGAGGCCTTCGCCAGCGTGCCGCTGGCCTGGGCGCGCGAGTACGATCCCGACATGGCACACGTCAACGTGAACGGCGGCGCCATCGCCCTGGGCCATCCCCTGGGAGCCAGCGGCGCGCGCTTGATGACCACGCTGGTCCATGAATTACAACGGCGCGGCGCGCGCTACGGCCTGCAAACCATGTGCATTGGACACGGCATGGCCACGGCCACAATCATCGAAAGGATGTAGCGTCATGCCCAATTTTGCCCCCACCGAAGAGCAGGAAGAGATACGCGGCCTGGCACGCGGCCTGGCAACCGAGCAGTTGCGCCCGCGCGGACGCCAGGCCGAGGCCCAGGGCGATAGCGCACCGGCATTGCAGCAAACGCTCTCCCAGACCGGTCTCACGACGCCCTTCCCCGAGGCGTATGGTGGCTCCGGCCCCGTTGAAGCTGTGACCTATACGCTCATTGCCGAAGAGCTAAGCTTCGGCGATGGCGGGCTGGCGCTGAACATCATTGGCTCGCTGGCAGGTCCACTGGCGGTCACGCTGGCAGGTAACGAGCAGCAGCAGGACCAGTATGTGCGTCCATTTTGCGATGAGCGCGCTGGCTCTCAACGACGCGGCAGCCTGGCCTTCGCCGAGCGCACCGGCGGCTACACCCTGGCGGATATCAGTGCCAGCGTGCGCCGCGAGGGCGACAGCTACATCCTCAACGGCAACAAGCGTGATATCATCCATGGCGCGCGCGCCGACCTGCGCGTCGTGCTGGCTCGCCTGGAGGGTACCTCCGGGAGCGAGGGGCTATGCGCGCTTATGCTGCCAGCGACCGGCGAGGGTCTGCATATTCAAGCGGACGAACTGAAGCTGGGACTTCGTGCCGCTCCCAGCGCGTCATATACCTTTGAGAACGTAAGCATTCCAGCAGATTGCCTGCTGGGAGAGCCGGGCGGCAGCGGCGTTGTGCGCAGCGCAACCCTCTATGCTATCCTGCGTGCCGGTCTCGCCTGCGGTACAGCGCGGGCCGCGCTCGAATACGCCATCGATTACGCCAAGCAGCGCATCGCCTTCGGGCGCCCCATCGCCTCGTATCAGGGCATCGCCTTCATGGTCTCCGAGATGGCCATGAAGCTCGACGCGGCGCGCCTGCTCACCTGGCGGGCAGCGTGGATGGGGCGAAACCAAATCCCGTTCACGGCCGGTGAAGGCTCGATGAGCAAGGTCTTCGCCGGGGAGACCGCCGTATGGGTCACCGAACAGGCCATCCAGATCCTGGGCGGCAACGGCTACACCCGTGAGTACCCGGTGG
>JALYVR010000476.1 GCA_030853145.1 Chloroflexota bacterium
ATCCTGTTCACCCACACCGGCACCTTCGATTTTGCGCAACTGACGCAGGCCACCACATCTCCTACCGGCCCCTTCGCCGGCAACCAGACGTTGTTGACCATCGCCATGATCCTGATCTTCTGTGGCGCGATCGGTAAATCCGCGCAGGTGCCGCTGCAAACGTGGCTGCCCTCGGCGATGGAGGGTCCCACGCCGGTCAGCGCGCTGATCCACGCTGCCACGATGGTCGCGGCAGGCGTCTATATGGTGGCGCGCACCTTCCCGCTCTTCGCGGCTGCCGGACCCCAGGCCTTCCAGGTTGTGGCCTGGGTCGGTGGCATCACGGCTATCTTCGCCGCCACCATTGGCCTGGTGCAGACGGACTTCAAGCGCGTGCTGGCCTTCTCAACCATCAGCCAGCTTGGCTATATGTTCGTCGGCCTGGGTGTCGCCGGCAGCGACCTTGGACCCGGTCCCGGCATGTATCACCTGTTCACGCATGCCTTCTTCAAGGCCCTGCTCTTCCTGGGCGCCGGCAGCGTGCTGCACTCGCTGCATCACGCCATGCATCGCGAGGTGCAGGACATGCGCCTGATGGGCGGGCTGGCGCGCTTCATGCCGATTACGGCCATCACCTGGCTGATCGCGTCGCTGTCGATCTCCGGCTTCCCCTTCTTCGCAGGCTTCTATAGCAAAGAGACGATTATCTCGCTGGCCTTTAAAAACCAGGATTACGGCCTGTGGGCCATCACGCTGATCACCGCCGGCCTGACGGCCTTCTATATGTTCCGCGCCTTCTTCCTGGCCTTCGGCGGCAAGGGCGGCAAGCTTGGCGGCCTCTGGGGCGGACCCTATCGCGGCGAAGGCACGCCACACGAGTCGCCGCTGACGATCACTATCCCGCTGATCCTGCTGGCGATAGCCTCGGTGGCGGCGGGCTACTGGTTCGGGTTCTTCAAATACGCCAACCCGCTCAACCCGGCGACCCAAAATATCGATATTGGGGCGCTGTTCAGCGACCCGCTGACATTGCTCGGCGTGGCGGTCTCGCTGGTGGGCATTGCCTGGGCCTACGTGCTCTACTGCCGCGTCGAGATGGCGACCGTGCAGCGCGTGGTCGAGAACAACGCCGTGCTGCGCTTCTTGCACCGCCTGCTGCTGCATCGCTACTACGTAGATACGCTCTACGATTGGATTGTGCGCTACATCGTGCTTGGTATCTCGCATGTCGAGGCGGCCTTCGATACCTACATCGTGGATGGCATCGTCAATGGCGCGGCTAGCCTGGTGATGCTCCTGGGTCGCGATGTGCGGCGGACCGAGACCGGCAGGGTGCAGTCCTACATGATGGGCTTCTTCGGCGGGATCGCGGTGCTGGCTATCGTTGTGTTTGTGCTGGTCACGTTTAGATAGAGGATAAAGCCATGTCGTTTTTTACGAGTTCTCTCTCCTGGATTATCCTGCTGCCAGTGATCGGCGCGCTGGTGACGCTGGCGGCTCCTGTGAAATTCGCGCGCTGGGTGGCCCTGGCCTTCTCGGCGGCTGTCTTCGCGCTGACGCTGTTCGTTTTCTTTCAAATCATCGCCGACAACGGCTATAATTTTGGCTCGCTCACCTCTCTGCGAGACAAGATAGATCTATCCTGGATCAGCTTCCCCATTGGGAAGCACGCTCTGAACATCGACTACGCCCTGGGCGTCGACGGGTTGAGCCTGCCTATGGTCATGCTGAACGGTCTGCTCTCGATGCTGGCCATCGTGGGCGGCTGGCAGAAGACGCGCGTCAAAGAATATATGGCGCTGCTGCTGGTCCTGGAGGCTGGCGTGATGGGCGTCTTCCTGGCGAGCGATCTGCTGCTCTTCTTCCTGTTCTGGGAGGTCGAGCTGGCGCCGATGTTCCTGCTGATCGGCATCTGGGGCAACGAGGCCATCAAGCACGGCATGCCCGGACGTATCTACTCGGCCTGGAAGTTCCTGCTGTACACGTTCTTCGGCAGTATCTTCATGCTGGCCGGCATCCTGCTGCTCTACTTCAGCGTGGGCCGTGACACGGCGAGCATGCCGTTCCTGGCGCAGCACCACCTGGCGGAGACCACGACGTTCCCGCTGCTCGGTTTCCAGGTCGGCGGACAACTGCTGATCTTCCTGCTGATCTTCACAGCGTTCGCCGTCAAGATCCCTATGTTCCCACTGCATACCTGGCTGCCGGATGCCCATACCGACGCGCCCACCGAGGTCAGTGTGATCCTGGCCGGTATCCTGCTGAAGATGGGCGCCTATGGGCTGATCCGCATCTGTCTGGGCCTGGCGCCGCAGGGGGTGCAGCAGTTTTCGAGCTGGCTGATCGTACTGGCGGTGATCAATATCATCTATGGCGCGGGCATCTGCCTGGTGCAGAAGGATATGAAGAAGCTGATCGCTTACTCCAGCGTGAGCCATATGGGTATCATCCTGCTGGGGGTCGCGGCGGCGGCGGCCACACTGGGCGTGCATGGCAATAGTGCTTTCGCTCAGAACCTGCACCTGTTCGGTGTGGCGGCGCTCATGGGCGCGGTCGTGCAGATGACCAGCCACGGCCTGATTACCGGCCTGCTCTTCTTCTGCGTAGGCGTGATCTACGACCACGCGCACACGCGCGAGATCTCCGTCTTCGGCGGAGTCGCCAAGCGCATGCCGATGCTGGCCACACTCTTCACCTTCGCTGGTCTGGCCTCCCTTGGTCTGCCGGGGCTGGCGGGCTTCATCGCGGAGTATATGGTGTTCACCAGCAGCTATGCTATCTGGCCGCTGGCCACGGCCATCGCGGTCTTCACGATGATCTTAACGGCGGCCTACCTGCTCTGGATGCTCAAACGCGTCTTCTACGGACCATTCAATCCGAAATGGAACTGGCTGCCCGATGCCTCGCTGCGCGAAACGATCCCGCTGGTTACGCTGGCCGCGTTCATTGTGCTCGTGGGCATCTATCCCAGGTTCCTGCTGGATATAATTATTCCCAGCCTGCATCAATTGCTGCCAACAATCACCACGATAGGTGGGCGGTAGAGGAAGGGTACCCACGCGGGTACCCTGCTTTGCTATTCGATGGCTGCCCCATGTGGGGCGCCATGAGGAGTTTTTCGTATGTTTAAGATAGCTGATCTCTATCTTCTCTCGCCAGAATTGAGCCTGACGGTGCTGGCCCTGGTGGTGATGACGGTCGATCTGTTTGTCAAACGGCGCATTGTGACGGTAGCGGTGGCCCTGGTAGGTCTGGCTGTGCCGCTGCTGCTCACGATCTCGCTGATCTTGACGACCAGCGGGGGGCCGCGGCGGGCGTTTTTCGATATGCTGGTCGTCGATAACTATGCTCTGTTCTTCAAAGTCATCTTTCTGCTCATCGCGATTGTCATGATCCTGGCCTCCTACAGTTACGTTGGGAAGTATGTGAAGGCGGATGGCGAGTTCTATACGCTCATGCTCTTCTCTGTGGTGGGCATGATGCTGATGGCGAGTACGGGCGAACTGATCTCGATCTATATCTCTCTGGAATTGACAAGCATCCCGCTCTACGTGATGGCGGGCCTGATCCGCGCCAACGAGCGCTCGGCGGAGGCATCGGTCAAGTATGTGCTGCTGGGGGCCATGTCCTCGGCGATCCTGCTTTACGGCTTCGCGCTACTCTACGGCCTGACCGGCACCACAGACCTGATCAGCATGAAGGGCGCCTTTATGAACGCGCTGCAGAGCGGCAATATGCTGGTGCTGATCGCCGACGTGCTGATCCTGGCGGGCTTCGGCTTCAAGATCTCCGCCGTACCGTTCCATATGTGGGCGCCGGATATCTACGAGGGCGCGCCCACACCGGCGACGGCCTTCTTCTCGGTTGGCTCCAAGGCTGCCGGCTTCGCGGCGCTGCTGCGCGTGCTCTTCTATGGTGGGCTGGTCATTCGCGAGACGGCCTCGCTGGTGATCATCGTCTCGATTATCGCCGTGATGACCATGACGCTGGGCAACCTGGTGGCGGCTACCCAATCCAACGTCAAGCGCCTGATGGCCTACTCCAGTATCGCGCAGGCGGGCTACATCCTGGTGGGCGTTACCGCCAGCATCGCGACGCAGAGCACCATCGGCAATGCCGCCGTGCTGTTCTTCATCCTGGTCTACGTGCTGACGAACCTGGGGGCCTTTTCCGGCATCATTGGCCTGGCGAACGCCACCGGCGGCGAGCGCATCGACGACTTCCGGGGGCTGGCCCGGCGCGCGCCCTACCTGAGCGCGGGCACGGCTCTCTGCCTGCTCTCGCTGGCTGGCATCCCTTTTGTGGCCGGCTTCTGGAGCAAGGTGTTCATCTTCACGGCCGCCTGGAGCCTGGGCCTGCAATGGCTGGTGATCGTGGCCCTGCTCAACACCATCGTCTCGCTGGTCTACTATGGCCGCATCGTGAAGGCCATGTACTTCGATGCTCCACTCAAGCCGGATCACCTGCGCATATCGATCGGGCTGAATTCTTCAGTCACCTTCGCGGCCGCAGCCCTGATAATCTTGACCGTCGCGGCCCAGTTCGCCCTGAACGCCGCCGGCTATGGCGCGCATGACCTGTTCGGACCGCTACAACAGATTCTGGGTGGGAGGTAAAGAAGGCCTGTTCCCCTCCTCGCACCGTAGGGTCGCAAGAGGCAGAAGAGCGTAAGAGGTGTAGGGGCGCGG
>JALYVR010000477.1 GCA_030853145.1 Chloroflexota bacterium
GCCCCAACCATGTGCGTAAAAAGGATAATGAGCAGCCAGACAACCTTGTCGTTGCCCTCCGATGGCTCTCTGGTAATGCACTCAACGAGCATCCATATCCAGAAAATGGACCCGATAATCGCGATCGCTATCATGCCAAAAAAGAAGCACGCGAATAATGCGCCGAAAGCGCTTGTCCCTGCACTATACATTATACATTTCCGCCTTTCTGCTGTTTCTGCTTGCTATAATCCTACCATATAATACGCGCGCATGCATGAGTTGTTGCAGATCCATTATGGAATGTAGACCAGAAAGGAGCGCTCTTGAGAGCGTGCGCCTGCCTGGTTTTTATGGTACACTATGATAGCATAGAAGCAACGAGACATTTTTTCGGAGGGAAACTGCTCAAGATGTCTGCTCCTCTTTTCTGTCCTGCCTGTGGCGGGGCCAATGAAGCGGGCAGCACGCACTGCTTCGCCTGTCAGCATCTACTCCCACCTGAGTCCTCCTCACACGATGGGACGCTACTGCAGGGTCGCTATGAACTCGGGACCTGCGTTGGCTCAGGCGGCTACAGCCTGGTCTATCGCGCCAGAGACATGCACACAGGGGGACGCATCGGGGCGATCAAACAGATCGCGTTGCCAGGACTGAGTGCGACGGCGGCCGTCGATGCCACAGAGACCTTCCATCGCGAGGTGCGCATCCTCTCCGGCCTCAGCCATCCCCAGGTGCCGCACCTCTACGACCATTTCGGCGACCGGGACCACTGGTACCTGGTGCTGGAGTATATCGAGGGACAGACCCTGGAAACCTATCTGGCGACACGCACGCGGCAGGGCAGGCCGTTGTCCTGGCAGGAGAGCATCGCGCTGATCTTGCAGCTCTGCCCCGTGTTGGAGTACCTGCACAGCCACCAGCCGCCGGTCATCTTTCGTGACCTCAAACCGGGCAACATCATGCGGACTCCCCGAGGCACATTGTGTTTGATCGACTTTGGCATTGCGCGGCACTATCAGCCCGGTCTGGCCCGCGATACCCAGCGACTCGGCTCGCCGGGGTATGCGGCCCCGGAGCAATATGGTCAGGCTCAGACCACGCCTCGGGCCGACCTCTACAGCCTGGGGGCGCTCTTGCACTTCCTGCTGTCGGGCCAGGACCCCTCAGAGCGGGGAGGGACATTACCTCCTTTGCATCTGAACGCTCAATCGGAGAGCGCCCAACTGGAGCGCCTGGTCGAGCGCCTGCTGTCGCCCAACCCGAGTGAGCGGCCCGCGAGCATCCGCGAGGTCGCCACGGCCCTGGAAGCCATCCAATCGCAGCACATGAGCCAGGGCAGTACCCCTCTCTGGCGCCCAACTTCTGCTCCGCCGCCTCAGAGCTATTCTGCATCTGGGGCAGGCCAGCAGCAGATGTATCAGCCTATTCCCCCAGGCGGCTCCTCCTTGAGGTCTGGGGCGTCAGCGCGCATCACCCGGCGGCGTGCGTTGATCGGCCTGGGGGTGGTGACGGTTGCCGTAGGAGGGAGTGTCTGGTGGCTCCAGAGTTCCAACCAGGCAATATCCACGCCCGCACCCACACCCACTTCCATAGCCACTATGGTTGACTCTGCCCCTCCCACTTTCATGTATACAGGACATACATACGTCGTCATGGGAGTGGCGTGGTCCCCTGATGGCAAGCGCATTGCCTCGGCTGATGCCAACGGCATAGTGCAAGTGTGGGATGCCGTGGATGGTAAGCACGTTTTAAAGTATCGCGGGCATGCAAGGTTCGTCGACGGAGTGGCGTGGTCCCCTGATGGCAAACGCATTGCCTCCGCCTCCAACGACACTACAGTGCAGGTGTGGAATGCCGGTGATGGAGAGTGGCTCGTTACCTATCCGGGTACGCAGGGCCCCGTTGCGTGGTCTCCTGATAGCAAACAGATCGTCTTTGCCTCCACCGACAACACGGTGCAGGAGTGGAAAATCCCGTAGAGCAGGAGGCGAGCAGACGAGGATGGCGACGCTTGAGCCAGGATGGCCAGCGCTCCGTGCCGGTCCTGGCGCACCCTGTGTCGCGTAGGGATGCGGCTGGCCGCATCTGTGTGAGGCATCCCTTGGGGGCCTCTGCCCGGCTGCGCACGCGAGGCTGGCATCCGGATGTGGCATTTCGTGTAGGGGCGCCGCTGGCCTCATTGGTTGATACTACATAAGGGTTGAATTCCCCAAGGTGAAGAGATGTCGTGTTGGAGCAGGGCACCCGCAAGGGATGCCCGTACATGTCACACCCTGCGAGCGGCGCTCTCATTCCTCTCACCCGCTTGGCAAGAGAACTGTAGAGGAGTGCTTCTCCCCATCGCCACGCCACCTCCGCTCGGCCAGAGATGGACGGGCATCCCTTGCGGGTGCCCTGCTCCAACACGACATAGTATCAACGTATGCGCTGGCCTGCGCCCCGGTCCCTACGCTAACCTATAGTTGTGGTCCCCGTGAGCAGCAGACTGTTGCCTGCGACGCACGGGACCGGGCCAGTTGGGCCGATGCCGGCCTGCGTGACGTGAAACTTGCCTGCCAGCGTCCCGTTCAGTTTTGCGTTCAGCGTCTGCTCGGTCTGCTGGTTGTAGCTGTTATAGGGGAAGGTGAAAAACTGGAAGACGGTCAGCGTGGTGTTCAACACATGCACCGCCAGGTTGCCGCCCGCCGCCGTGGGGGCGAGCGTGGTGGTGGCCACTCCGATCCTGAATGTGGTACCGGCCAGGTCGATGTCCGAGGTGACGACCAGGTTGCGACCCTGCACCCCTACATGGATATTCTGCGCTGTCATATTGCTATTCACCGGCATGCTCCCGATACTGTTCCCCAATGCCGCCAGCGACGCGGCCGGGATCTCGACATACGCGTTCACCGTTGTACCGGCCGGCTGCATCTGGCTCGCAGGCTGTTGTATAGCGGCCATGCCAGCCTGGGTCTGCGAGAGACTCAGCGGGTATTGCAGGTTCATCATCAGGCCAGAACTGCCACACGAGGGCGTGGCGGCGATTCTGTTGAGCCGGCCTATGGGGATCTGGAAGGTCGTCAGCGGCCCATGCACCAGCGCCGGTCCGTTGTTCAGAGGCTTCGTGCTTACCTGGATCGTCGACGAGTTCAGGACGCTGAAGCTCACCAGCATGCTTGTGTCGATTGGCCGGGGATCGCCGGGGTAGAGGCTGACGCGCAAGGATGTTGTCAGGCCGCCTGCCTGCGGTCGCAGACCTGTCAAGGCGACGGAAGGCTGAATCAGCGCCCCCGCCAACTGCCTGGCCCAGCCCTGGTCCTGCTGTGGCAGCGAGCCGATGATGCTGGCCATAGCGCTATTGAACGTGCCCGGCACCTGCTGATTGATGCGGTTCTGGAAGAGGGGCTGGAGCGCCGCTGTTGCGATGTAAATGTTCGCGTTAATCGCGGTCGCCCCTCGCGCACCCCGGCTAGAGGCGCCGGCGGGCGTCGCGACCAGCCCCGACAAGAGGGCCACCAGCAGGATCACCCACCCAACCTGTATATAGCGTATGCGTTTCATAGTTTACTCGCTCCTGGTATATGTTATGGCAACAGCTTATTGATTGGCCCGGTGAAGCAGAGGGCGCTCGGCGTTGGCTGCGCGGCGATACCCTGGATAGGTGGCGCCTGGATCAGCAGCACAAGCATAAGCTTCCCACTGCTGCACCCCAGCGCCGTGCTGGTATGCACCGAGATCAGCTTGACATTTTTAAGTTGTCCGCGCAGCGCGGGCATCACCGAGGCCTGCATCAGTTGGGTGATGGCGCTCTGCGTCTGTGCAGCGACCGCGGACCCGGCATCTCTGCCGTCGCGCTTCACATGCTGGACCTGCAACTGCAAGTTTTGTTGTTTATCGAGGCTGATGGCACCGTCCATTTCGATAGGCATCACGCGATGAATGCCGTTGGCGTCGATGTGCAGGTTCAAGCTCAGGCTCAAGCCATCGTTGGGCGCCAGCCCGATCTGCATATCGGTCAGTGTGCCCTGTTTCAGGCCAAGTTGCTGCGTGATGATCGAGGTCAGGGCGGTGCCATCCAGCCCCAGTTGGATCATGCGTGGTCCCGTGCCAACTGTGGTGCTCGCCGCAGCAGGATTTGTGCCAGCCGTGGTCGCATTCGGGTCGGATTGCCAGTTGAGGGCGGCAAAGATGCCCGCGAAGACCAGCAGCGCGATCAGCGCCAGACTGGCAGCCGCGATGATGATGCGCCGCCGTTTCGGGTTGCGCCACCCCCTGGGACCCTTTCTACTGTCAGCGGGTCCTGGTGGTGCCGGTGGCAGTCCCAGCAGGGTGGCGGGCAACATGGTATCATGCGCGACGCCCGCTGGCACGGTGATAGCAGCGGGATCGGCCGCGACTGCCGGCAGGAGCGTATCGTCAAGCGCCGCCTGGTCTAGCGGCGCTGCCTCCGCCTCAGGTGGCCTGCGGCCCCAGAGGAAGATAGCGGGTATGATCGCCAGCAGGCACAGGATCATCGCCATGAAGAAGACGGCGCTGTAGACAGTGTGGGCCGAGTTGATCAGGTGGTGCGCGTAGCCCTGCGACCAGTGCGCGAACTGCGCGGATGTGGCAGTGATGGGCAGGGAGGGGTAGGTCGAGGCCAACTGCTTGAAGTAGGCCAGCGCCCAGGAGGTCAGGGCCGC
>JALYVR010000478.1 GCA_030853145.1 Chloroflexota bacterium
GTACTGGCCGCACCCTGAGGTGCCCGTCCCGCTGACAGTCGTACTCCCCGTTTTACCTTTTTTATTTGGTGAACCAGGCTGGCAGAGCACGTGACCGGTATCAAAGCCATCTCCACTCAGGAAACGCGCGTTGGGAGGGCCATAGACACGGACATAGTCTGAGTAGGTATCGAAGCCGTAGACCGGCCCCTTTTGCTGGTAATCGAGGGTGATGGTCAGATCGTGCCTCGCTCCACCCTGCGCGTCCAGCGTGACATCGTCGTGCAGGGTGGTATGCACATACTGGCTGGCCTTGCTGACACTGATATTGGCCTGCACTACCATGAAGCCATCCTGCTGCGCGTAGGTACTTGTCGCGCCGCTCAGGCCATGCTTCACCAGCCAATCCTCGGCAACGGGATTGGCGAAGTAGATCTCCAGATCACGTGCCTGGATATCCTTGATCGCCCCCTTCGCCAGGCTGATAAGCTGCTTCACCGAGAGATGGCGCACGCGATCAAGCAACAATTTGCCAACCAGGAACGTGAAGGCTTTACGCACATCTTTCTTGGTGCTGCCCGTCTTATGTTGCTGGACGGCAATAGCGGTGGTATTCTGCTGGTAGTAGTGGAGCTTGTCCTCCAGGTTCTTCGACGTGATCGTCTCATTGTATTCGGCCACGCGAATCGGCCCGGTGGTATCCAGGATATGACTGATAAAGGTAGGCGTGAAGGCGATATCGCCATCAACCGGTCCGCCGCCCTCATCCTGGAAGACCTGCATAGCTATCTGGCCATTTGTGGGGAAATCCCCGGACAGGTTGGAGTCGCGCAGGCCCCAGTTGCCAAAGTTCATCCAGCTTCTGAATTGGGGTGGGGTTTGTCGTCCATACCCATACAGATTCCCGGCGTAATCAAGCTCGGCAACGTCATGCAGGCCGAAGGGCGCCATGCGACCATTGGACAATTGTAGGACACCGTACTGGCCGGTAAAGCCACCGCCGGGCCGCAGTTCACCCCTGTCCATGGTCTGCACCAGGAAGCGGCGCTGCTGCCCAATGCCCAGCAGCCAGGAGACGAGACCGGTCATGCCCTGCACCTGTTCAATCGCGCTCTGCGCCGTGGGCAAGAGCGTCAGCGCGGAGGCAAGCTCCCCCTTCTGCTTAGTGCTGACCGGCAGATCTTTCAAGGAGACACGGCTCATCTGGAAGCGGATATCACCGATGTAGTAGAGCGCATGCACCATCGAGCCTTCAACGGCGGCGATATCGGCAGGCGTGAGCAAAGGCTTATCAGTATTTCCACTGGCCAACGGCGACCCGTGAATGAGCGTGGTTCCTAGCAGCGCGATGCCGATCAGTTCATCGCCCATGCGCGAGACATCCATACCAACCTGCACCAGGCTCCGTGCCATGACCAGCTTGCTGCTGTACTCCGGCGCGAACTGCTGGATCGCGCCCGCGATATCAGGCCGGTTCACCAGTTGCTCCAGTTGCGTAAAATCGTCCTGGGCCAGGCGGAACTCAGTCTGCGATTGCTGCAACTTGGTCGCATCCAGCGCCGCCAGTGGGTCGCTCTTGGAGATGGAGAGCAGCGTTTTCACTTTGAGCAGGTGGTTGACCCCATCCGTGGCCAGCCCACGCACATTGGTATAGGCATTGTACGTGGCAAGCCCGGCTCCTAAGGGCATGAGCAGCCCGATCAGGAGCGCGGCCAGCACGGCCAGACCCATAATAGCACTCACGCGCCGGCGCCGGGAGCGGTCTTCCTCGCGGTCTCTACGCTTGCGCACGGTGCGGTGCAGTTGCGTGGTCTTCTTATCAGCTATCTTGTAGCGCCCGCTGTTGTAGAGCGGCAGAACCGCCGTCGACCACGTGGAGGCATCGACTACTTCGGCGCCCATATCGGGAAGGATGGCGATGCGCGCCTCATCATTAGCAATCTCAGAACCTACCGGTGACATTTCATCGACGACGACCGGCAGCCTCTCATCGCTATCGGCATAGAACTCCTGGGATATCTCCTCGTCATCGATGTCCGCATAGAACTCCTGGGATATCTCCTCTACCGGGGCACGCTGACCTCAGCTACAGCCTCTCCAGGTTGTGCAGGTACGCTCCCCTCGCTGGAAGCTGCCGGTTCCTCAACGGAGGTCACGCCAGGCTGAGCCAACGCTGGTACGCCCCCTGTTCCTGGCTCTGGAAGACCATCTTCCTCCTCGCCGAGTGCAGTAGCTTGCTCGCTTTCGGGAACGGGCAACGCATCTTCTGAGGTAAGCCCTCCTTCCGCGACCGCTGCCGGCGACTCATCCGCGGTTAGCTCATTGCCTTCGGTCCAGGCAGGAGCCTCTTCTACGGCTGGCTCGTGCTCTTCACCCTGCGAGAAATCGGGAACCGGCGTTTCTGGCACCGCTTCATTGGCAGGCAGCGAAGAGCGCGTAAGTTTGATTGCCTCACGCTTCCCCGTATCCTCGTCCTCAGCGTCGTGAGAAGAAAGCTGTGCCGGGCCTTCTGTAGTAGAAGCGTCTACCAGCGTCTCTTCCCCCGCTGCCAGCACGGCTTCCTCAGCCACAGGCGCCGGAGGCGTATGATCGACTGCTTCCACTCCGGGAAGCAGGGCACGAAAACCCCAGGGAGTCCCATCCTCATGCAGCATAAAACACTTTTCCAGAAAATTCTCCAGCGTCTCCGACGAGATATGATGCCGGAGCGCTATCTCATCAAGAGAGGCATCTGTTGTCAAGTAATCTTTAATAGCACTTTTACGTTGATTATAGCGTTCCTTCTCTCCCGTACCCAGTGAACTGGTATCGTCTTCTTTCCAGGAAGCGATGTCGCAGTTTTTTCTCGCCATCGCCGGAGAGTTATCCACTCGCACCCCAGACAAGATGCACCTCCGTCTCTCATATATAGATGATAAGCTTTATGCCCACACTCATTAAAAATTAGCAGCCAGGCGTCACCGATAGCGGCTATAACCTGCTTATATTTAATAGGTCAAGTGAACAAAGCACGCGTGCCAGTTTTCTCCCATGTAGTAGAAACCTCTGGAAGAATAGCTACCGTCCTCTCTATAATAAACGACGCGTGAAATGCCCAAAGTGTCGCGGTTCCTAATACATATATCGAAATATCAAGATGAATGTGGCCATGAGTAGTATTTTTGGGCCTACGCAATAGTAATTATAGCGGACAAAAAGGCCGGGCGCCACTATGCTTTTATGCTATGTAGGTGACAATAATGATTATCGCCTCTACGCGGGACGCCCGGCCTCAGGTTTACCGCATGCGCTGTTCCAGCGCGCCCACTTGCTCTTTCAGCTTGCGATTCTCCTCGCGCACCTGATCAAGATCCGTGCGCAATTGCCGGAGCTGCTCATCGCTCTTGCCGTCAGCGCGCAGGGCGTGGATAGCTTCGCGCATGGTACGCTGCGCTCGCGAATCGAGTTCGCGTCCGGCGGTCAGTTCCAGGGCGCCGACAGCGCGCTTCTCGCCCAGCGCTAGCAACGCCGCGGCCGCAGTGGCGCGCACAGGTGCCCAGGGATCATGTTCCAGAGCTTGAGATAGGGCGGTCACGGCCCTCTGCCGTGCATCCTCGCTATAGAGGTAGCGCTGGCGGCCCAGCGCTACCAGGCCGCCCGTCGCAGCCAGGCGCAGCAAGGGGGATCGTGGCGGGTCGCTGAGGTAGCCGGCAATGATATCGATGACGCGCTCATCGCCAGTGGCCGCCAGGCCGCTGAAGACGCCGCGCTGCACAAAAGCATTCCAGGAAGGAGGCTCAATCAGTTTCAGCAGTTGATCGACGGCGCCCGCGGTCCGTGTTTTGCCCAGCGCCTCCGCCGCCGCCGATTCCACAACGTAACTGACATCGCCCTGCTCCAGCAGCATGCTGAGGGTCTGGGCCGAGCGTTGCGCGAGGTCCGCCTGTTGCGGGGCCTGGAAGCGTCCCACAGCCCTGGCAATGGCGGCCCGCACACGCGAGTACTCCGCCGGGTCAAGTTCGCGCAGCCCGCGCAGGAGCGCATCCTGGGCCTGCTCGCTCCCAATCGTACCCAGGGCCTCGGCCACCGCCGCACGCACACCCCAGAAGCCATCGCTAAACAGGGCCGTGATCAGCGCCTGCGTGCTCTCCCCATCACCGGCCTCTCCCAGGGCCTCCGCGGCCTCGATGCGCCCCAGCACATCGGGGTCATACGCAAGCTGGTAGCGCAGCAAGGCGTTCGAGCGCTTGAAGGTGAGCGTTTTCAGCAGCCAGCCATCGGGATCGAAGCGCACCATCACCGGCTCACGCTCCAGCGGAAGATAGAAGGTCTGCTCTCCCTGCCCATCCTCACCGACGATCACACGCAGCGGCACGGTTGTGTGCGCGGGCCGCCCTTCAGCATCCTGCGCCGTCTCCGCTGAGGCGGGAATGGTAAAGGCCAGGTCAACCGGCGTCACAAAGCAGGGGGTCAGATCATCAACGTGCTGGGTCTGCTTGATCTTGACCTTTGCCATACTGTGCTCGCTATCCCAATCGTAGCTGACCTCGAAGGCGGGATAGCCGCCCTGGTAGAGCCACTGACGGAAGAACTGCGCCAGGCTGCGACCGGTCACATCTTCAAGGACGCGCTCCAGGTCGGCCGTGATCACCTCGCGCGCGCGATTGCGCTCAATATATG
>JALYVR010000479.1 GCA_030853145.1 Chloroflexota bacterium
CCTACAACCTCTATCAATACCTGGCGGAACTGGGGGCAGAGGTGCAGGTGCGCCGCAACGACCAGGTGACCATCGACGAGATAGAGACCATGCAGCCAGAGCGCATTGTGGTGTCACCGGGACCATGCACACCCAGCGAGGCCGGCCTCTCCTGCCAGATCATCGCAGCTTTCGGGTCGCGCACGCCCATCCTGGGGGTCTGCCTGGGCCACCAGGCCATCGGCCAGGTCTACGGGGGGCGCGTTGTGCGCGCGCCTGAGCCGGTGCATGGCAAAACCGGCAGTATGTATCACCAGGGCCAGGGCGTCTTTCGCGATCTGCCCAGGCCCTTTGAAGCCACTCGTTACCACAGCCTCATCGTCGAGCGCTCGTCTCTCCCGGCCGAACTGGAGATCACCGCCGAGACGGCTGACGGACTCATCATGGGTCTGCGACACTGCGCCTACCCCGTTGAAGGGGTACAGTTCCACCCGGAGTCTATCATGACGCCGTCTGGCAAAGACCTGTTACAGAATTTTTTGACCACCGGCAACACAGGGGCATAACGGATTGCGCCCCAGAGGAGGAGCCAACGATGATTCGCGAGGCAATTACGCATGTCGCCGCAGGAGCAACCCTGAACGAAGGCGAGGCAGCGGTTGTAATGGAAGAGATCATGACCGGGACCGCGACCCCGGCGCAGATGGGCGCGTTTCTCACCGCCCTGCACCTGCGTCCAGGTGGCGAGACGGTACAGGAGATCGCGGGCATGGCGCGTGTGATGCGCGAGAAGGCGGTGCAGGTCCACTTAACAGGACCATTGGCCGGGCATGCCCTGGACACCTGCGGCACGGGCGGCGATGGCGCAGGCACGTTTAATGTTTCGACCGCCGCCGGGATCGTCGCAGCGGCCGCCGGGGCCGCCGTCGCCAAGCACGGCAACCGCTCCGCGACCAGTCGCTGCGGCAGCGCCGACGTACTGGAGGCTCTGGGCACACGCATTGATCTCGGCCCGGAGCAGGTGGCGCGCTGTGTCCACGAGGTCGGCTTTGGCTTTATGTACGCACCCGCCTACCATCCGGCCATGAAACACGTTGGCCCGACGCGCCGCGAGATCGGCATTCGCACTGTCTTCAACATCCTGGGTCCGCTCACTAATCCCGCGCACGCGCGCTACCAGGTGCTGGGCGTTGCCGATAGCTCGCTACTCAGGAAGATGGGCGAGGTGCTGCTGCACCTTGGCTGCCACCACGCCCTCATCGTTCACGGCGAAGAGGGCATCGACGAGTGCTCACTGAGCGGCCCAACGCGCATCTGCGAGGTGCGCAGCGGTGAAGAACTACGCGAGTACAGCATCACGCCCGAAGAGGTCGGCCTGACGCGTGTCACAGATCGCCACGCCTTCCAGGGCGGAGACCCGGCCTATAACGCCAGCATGCTGCGCGACCTGCTGAACGGCAACGATAACGGTCCCACGACCGCGATGCTCTGCCTGAATGCCGGGGCCGCGCTGTTCGCCAACGATGCAGTCGATTCGCTGGCCGCTGGTGTGAAGCTGGCGCAGGAGACGTTGCGCGCGGGCAAGGCCATGCGCAAACTGGCGGATGTCATCGAGTCCAGCCGCGCCTATGCTGAGTAAGGTGAGCTATGTTTCTTGAACGCATCGTTGCCCGCACACGCGACGACCTGGAGCAGCGCAAACGCACGCAGCCGCTGGCAGAGGTGCAGCGCCTGGCAGCGGCGCAGCCGGAGCCACGCGATCTGCTCTCGGCTTTGTGCTCCCCAGCGTCAGTCCGCCTGATCGCGGAGGTCAAGCGCGCCTCGCCTTCCAGAGGCCTGCTGGCACCTGACCTCGACCCGCTGGCACTGGCCCGCACGTATGAAGCGCATGGAGCGGCGGCTATCTCTGTGCTCACCGAGCCGCACTTCTTCCTGGGCTCGCCTGACTACCTCACGACGATTAAACGCGCTGTGAGTGTCCCTGTGCTGCGCAAAGACTTCATTGTGGACGAGTACCAGGTCTACGAGGCACGCGCCTGGGGAGCTGACGCGCTGCTGCTGATCTGCGCGCTGCTCGATGAGCGCCAGTTGCGTCACCTGCTCAGCCTGGCCCACGCGCAGGGCATGCAATGCCTCGTCGAGGTCCATAGCCGCGAGGAGGCAGAGCGGGCTGTAGCCGCTGGCGCACCGATCATCGGCGTCAATAGCCGCGACCTTGTGACCTTCCACATGAACCCCAATCTTCTGCGTGACCTGCGCCAACTCATCCCGGCAGATCGCGTCGTCGTCGCCGAGAGCGGTATCCACACGGCAGCGGATGCACGCCGGTTAGCGCGCTACGATATCCAGGCCATGCTGGTGGGCGAGGCGCTGGTCGTCTCGCAGGATGTGCCGGGCCAGATGCGCGCACTGCTCCAGGGGGCCAACGAGGATGTGCAGGTGAAGATATGCGGCCTGCGCACCAGCGAGCACCTGAAAACGGCCAGCGACGCGGGCGCCGATATGCTGGGCCTGATGTTCTACGAGCCAAGCTCACGCTACATCGCGCCACAACAGGCAGCCTGGCTGCTGGCGGATACCAACTTTGCCTCCCAGGACGAGAACAGGCAGGCGCGGCCAGACCTCGTGGGCGTCTTTGTCAACAAAGAGGCCAACTTCATCAACGATGTCGTCGAGCAGGTGGGGCTGCACTTTGTGCAACTGCACGGCACCGAGCCGCCTGAGTTCTGCCAACATATCAAGCGGCCGGTCATCAAAGCTATCCATATGGGCACTGAGGAGGACCGGGAGAAGATCAGGGCATATGAGCAGGCGGCCTGGCGCATCCTGCTCGATACGCCGACCACGGGCTGGGGTGGCAGCGGCAGGCAACACGACTGGGACCGCGCTCGCTCTATCGCGCAGGAGACACGTATCCTGCTCGCGGGCGGACTGACACCTGAGAATGTCGAGGAGGCCATCGAGCGTGTGCGCCCCTGGGGCGTGGATGTGAGCAGCGGCGTCGAGACCGGGGGGCACAAGGACGCACAAAAAATACAGGCATTTATTGAACATGTACGCACAAGAAGGAAGTGACCTATGCAGATACAACCACAGGAGGCAATAGAGAACGCCTCCACTCAGGCATATCAGCACAATCTCTATCCAGATGAGCGCGGGCGCTTCGGAGCTTTCGGGGGCAAGTTTGTGCCCGAAAGCCTGATGGCGGCGCTGGCGGAACTGGAGACGGCCTATCAGGAGGCGCGCAGCGACGAACAGTTCCAGGCGGAGTTGCAGGAGCAATTGCGCAGCTTCGTGGGCCGCCCAACGCCGCTGTATCACGTGCCACGCTTCTCGCAGATGGTGGCACCAGGCGTCAAGGTCTACCTCAAGCGCGAGGACCTGGCTCACACGGGCGCTCACAAGATCAACAACGCGCTGGGTCAGGGTCTGCTGGCGAAGCGCATGGGCAAGCAGCGCATCATCGCGGAGACGGGCGCGGGCCAGCACGGCGTCGCCACGGCCACGGTCTGCGCCATGCTTGGTCTGGAGTGCATTGTGTATATGGGCGAAGACGACATCCAGCGGCAGTCGCTCAACGTCTTCCGCATGAAGCTGCTCGGCGCCGAGGTGCGCACGGTCACCAGCGGGAGCCGCACGCTCAAAGACGCCATCAACGAGGCCATCCGCGACTGGGTGACCAACGTGGAGACCACCTTCTACCTGATCGGCTCGGCCGTCGGCCCGCACCCCTACCCGCGCATTGTGCGCGATTTCCAGTCGGTCATCGGCATCGAGGCACGCGAGCAGATTCTGGCATGCGAGGGACGCCTACCGGACAGCGTGGTAGCTTGTGTAGGCGGCGGCAGCAACGCTATCGGCATCTTCTACCCCTTCGCCGACGCGCCAGGGGTGCAACTCCTCGGCGTGGAAGCTGGCGGCACGGCTCTGGAGCAGGGCCAGCATGCGGCAACACTGGTGGCGGGACGGCCCGGCGTGCTACACGGCGCATTTAGCTATCTCTTACAGAACGCTGATGGCCAGGTGCTCAACACGCATAGCGTCTCGGCCGGGCTGGATTATCCTGGCGTCGGCCCAGAGCACAGCTACCTGAAGGAGACGGAGCGCGCCACCTACGTCTCTATCGACGACGCGGGCGCGCTGCGAGGCCTGCAAGCCTTGTGCCGGAGCGAGGGCATTATACCGGCGCTGGAGCCAGCACACGCCCTCGGCTACCTGCTGCACATGGGCGAGCAGGGCCAGATTGCGCCGGGATCGTTGATTGTGCTCAATCTTTCGGGACGCGGCGACAAAGATATGCTCACCGTCGCCCAGGAGCTGCATGTCACCCTGTAATGGAGTAGTCTTTGCACACACAGATTGGAACGATAGCTATGCAAACAACCAACGAGGACATCGCCAGAGATACCTCCAGTGCGCCCGCGACCAGAATCACGCGGGCTTTTGAGCAGGCACAGCGCGAGGGGCGTGGCGCGCTCATGCCCTACTTTATGTGCGGCTATCCATCGGCGGCTCAGAGCGTCGAACTGGTAGTCGCGGCGGCCGAGGGGGGAGCCGATATCATGGAGCTGGGCATGCCCTTCAGCGATCCGCTCGCCGACGGTGCGACCGTCCAGCATGCCGGACATGCAGCCCTCGAAGGT
>JALYVR010000480.1 GCA_030853145.1 Chloroflexota bacterium
TCTCGCAACAGCACACTGACCTGGCCGGAGACAATGATGTGCAGGCGACCATGCCAGACACCGCGTTCAAGGATATGCTGGCCCCGCGTATAACTCGCCGCTTGCAGCCGTGTACTGATGGCCGCTGCTTCCTGTGGCCGCAGGTTGCAAAATAGCGGGCTGGCCTCTAGCAATTTGTGCGCTTCCAGGTTGTGCATACGCTGATTGTACAGATAAATGCGCGCCGCCGCAAGAGGGAAGATGTTACGCTCGGACCCACGTAGGGGCGACGTTTCCGTTTTTCTGCTAGCCATTTGGAATAATAGGACAGGTGCCGTTGATGACAAGCGAACAAACGGAGAAGGACAACAACATGAATATAGACGAGCAGCTTGAAAACTTCCTGGCAGATTTAGGAGTGAAGATGGATCGTCCAGAGCCTGCGCCGCATAATGACAGCTCCATTCCAGAGGTCTCTATCTTTCAGGCCTCGCGTGATCACTATGGCGTCTTCTACCGCCTGGACATCATCGATCAGGTGCCACAACTGCGGATCATCGTGCCGATTGAGCACGGGGCCTTGAAGATGGAGATCTACCTGGTGCGCATGAACGATCACATAGGCCTGAATACCTGGTTCTCCACCCTCACCAGCTACGAAGGCAGTCCCGCCTTTGAACGCGGGCGCGATGCCAATATGCAGCACCTGCTCTACGCGGTTGCCGAGATGATAAAGCAGCTCTTCTGGTCCGGTGATCTGGATACAATGTCTTTCCCACCGGAGATCGCCGTCTGCCGCCTGGTATAAAGCGGGTCCTTAGAACCGGTGAGGCGGTCACCATTCGCGTAGGAACCGGGCGCAGGCCAGCGGCGCCCCTACACGAAATGCCGCGTCCGTGTGCGAATGGTAGAGAAAATAAGTGGCTAAATATAGGGATGTTCTGTTCCCGTTTTCTATGGTACACTACGAGCAACATAGAGTAAGGAATAGACACCCATGCCTGACAATCTGGAGATCATAGGCCGGGAGGCATTGGCATACCTGGCGCTCAAGCACGCAGCGCGCGAGCGGGCGCTGCCCAAGTCGCGCGCCGCCATCCGGCAGTGTGCCAACAGTATTCGCGCGGCCCACCGCCAGCAGTTTCAGTCCGCGCAAGAGCTTCTGGCGCAGGCAGCCGACCTGCTGCGAGAGATGGCCGAGGAGCTGCGCGATCACCAGGATATTTTCTACGCGGGCTTTGTGCAAGATGCCCAGAAGGAATATGCCGAGGCCTCAACCTTCGTGGCCCTCGTGCAGGAGCAGCCCATCCCCCTACCTCCCGATCTCACCATTGATTGGGCTCCCTACCTTAATGGGCTAGGAGAAGCGGTGGGGGAGCTGCGTCGCTATATCCTGGATCAACTGCGCCAGCAAAACTTCGCTCGCTGCGAACTCCTCCTATCCTCCATGGATACCATATATGCGCTATTGACAACTGTAGACTTTCCCGAAGCGGTGACCGGCGGACTGCGGCGCACCACCGACGCCACACGCGGCATTCTCGAAAAGACGCGTGGCGACCTCACCGTTGCCGTAGGCCAGGCACAATTGCAGCGCACCATGCTCAATCTACAGGAGGCATTGCAGCGACATACGTCTTAAGCTAATGTGTTTTGGCCCGTAGGATGGTACATGAAGATGGGTACACTACGTAGTTTTTCGCTCTATGCAGTCAGTTGTTACGTTGAGAAGGGGAGCGTATGCAAAACAGAGATTCTAAGAACCAGGAGACAGATATAGCGATACCGAGGGTCTATGCGAATACCTCTTCGCATGTAGTCACTGCCGACTCCGTGCAGGCTGAGGAGGTTCCTACCATACCGCTGGGGCCGTTGCAGACGATTAGCGCCTTGCAGCCTGAGATTGCTCTGCGCTCGGTCGCTGCCACGGAGAGGGTGAGTATGCCCCGGCCCCTGGTGGTACAGCCCTCGGAGTACCACCGCAGCCTGGGCGAATGGGCGCGCATCTGGTGGGATGGCATGCGTCCGGCATACTTGCCGCTCTCGTTGATGCCCGTGTTGCTCGGCTCTGTGCTGGCCTGGACAGAGAGCATAACGGCGAGCAGGACCCTCTTCGGGCATCTTCGGATCTTCCCGTTTCTGGCCGCCGTCGTCGCCGTGCTGCTCATTCAGCTTGGCGCGCACCTTATCAATGATTATTACGACTATCTGCGCGGCATCGATACCAGTAATATGCTGGGACCAGGCAAGCTTATCCAGCAGGGTCTTATCAATCCGACACGTGTCCTCATCTTCGGCTTTATCGCTCTTGGCCTGGGAGCGCTGGCAGGACTGTTTGCGGCGCTTACCGGCGGCCCGCTGGCCTTCCTGTTTGGCCTGATTGGTTTGCTGTGCGCCTTCTTCTACAGCGCGACCACGCGGGCGCTCTCCTCGCTGATGCTGGGTGAGCTGATCGCTTTCTGTATCTTCGGGCCGCTGATCACCCTGGGCGCCTATATGGTGCAGACGGGCCAGTTCAGTCGCACGGCGCTGCTCTACAGCGTACCCCTGGGCCTGCTAGCGGCGGCGGTGATCCATGTCAACGATATGCGAGATGCCGAAGGTGACGAGCAGGCCGGCAAGCGCACCCTGGCCTCGACGCTCGGCCTCTCCCTTGGCCGCGCGCTGTACCTGGTGCTGATGCTGGGTGCCTACGCCATCATCGTGGCTATCGCCGTGCCTCACCACGCACCTCACTTGCTGCTCCTCACGTTGTGGACACTGCCCTTGCTCGTCGTGGCCCTGACCGGCATCTTCCGCACAGATGCGCCTGCCGGCCTGCACCTGGTGATGCGCGAGACACTGAAGATCCTCACGCTCTTCACGATTCTGCTGCTCATCGCGCTCGTTGTCTCGGCCCTCTGGCCGCTGCTGCCTGGGCTACCGGCAATGCTGATCTCGGCCTGAGCAAAACGTCGTAGGGGCAACGTCTTCGCACGGGAAGGTTTTTTGCAGAGTGCCTTTTCCGTCACCCTGCAAAAAAACCTATTTGTGGGCTAGCCATCGCCCCTATGCGATGGCTGCTGGTTCCTCCAGGCTGGCATGACGCAGCATGGCCAGCGCAACCAGGGCGGCCAGGAAGAAGAGACCCCCGGCAGCATTCAGCAGAGGCACAACGCCGAGATGGTCGCCCAGCGTGCTCGCAAGGATCATGCCGGCCAGCATCAGCAGTGAGACCATGGTATTGAGCGCCCCAAAGACCCTCCCGCGATAGTTCTCGGCGGTACCTTGCTGGAGCAGCGTCTGCACCATGACTACAAAGCCGACGACGAAGACCCCGACAAAAGCTACCAGCGGCAGTGCCAGGGCCAGCAGAGGGAAGTTGAAGACGATCAGCACAGCGCAGCCAGCGAAGCCAAGAGGCAGCACGATCAGGTAAACGGGCCGCACAAATTTGCTGACTGCTCCCACCAGCAGCGCCCCGATCACTGAACCTATTCCCTGGGCCGTTATCAGCCAGCTATAGACGAGCGCGTTGCCATGCATGATTTCTTTTGTAAAGACGACGAGCAGGACATTCAGGATGCCTTGCGAGAGCATGAGGATGCCCATGGTAGCGAACACGCCGCTGATGACCTGGTTCTGGCTGATCGCTTGTAGCCCGTCGCGCCATTCGCGCCAGACGTTGCTGATCGCCGTCCCCGGAGAAGCGGTTCCAGCCCCCTTTTCCGCTACACGAGCCGGGAGTGAGATAAGCAAGATCGACAGCGCCGAGAACAGGAAGGTCGCGCTATCCCCAATCGTCACGCCCACCAGGCCCAGCGAAGCGAGCAGGATACCGCCCAGAGGAGGACCGATGAAACGCGTGATGGCCTCGCTAAAGGATGAGAGCGAGTTGGCTGCAACCAGCTCTTGCTCAGCGACTAACGAGGGGATGATCGCGTTGGCGGCGGGCGTAAAGAACTGGGAGATGATGGCCTGCAGGATCGTAACCACATAGATGAGCCACAATAGGTCACGCGAGTGGACCAGGAGCAGGAGCAGCAGGACGCCCGCCCGCAACAAATCGGACATGATCATTGTCCAGCGCCGGTTCCAGCGATCTACAAACACGCCGGCGACCGAGCCAAGCAGGATGCGCGGCAGCATCTCGGCCATCAACATCACGCCGGTCTGCAATATCGAGCCGGTGAGCTGGTATACATAGAAAGGCAGCGCTACGATGAGCAGCCAATCCCCTGAGAGTGAAACAAGCTGTCCTATCCAGAGCAGCGCAAAGTTGCGCCTGCGTAAAGCTGAAAACATGGGGTGAAACCTCCAAAAACAGGGAAAAACGTCACACATGTACGCAGGTTTACCCTGGTACCTGTCAAACTTCTATAATGGCAAGTGTGTACCGGCCCCCTTCGTGGGGGCCATGTATCACTGTAGAAAGAGACTATTCCAGAAAAGTGCCCAATACCTGGAGCGTCCGGGGATGTATAAACAATGTGAGCCTGCTAGCGCTCATAAGATCGGTCAGGCGGGCGCGAATGGCCATCTGGCCGCTATATTCGATAAGCTGCTCTGGTTCGACAACTGTGTGCGGATGCTGCGCCATGAACTGCTGCGCTTGAGCATCAAAAAGACAGGCGGTAATAGCTGTAGCTGAGACTGTTCCACAT
>JALYVR010000481.1:0-2614 GCA_030853145.1 Chloroflexota bacterium
GTTCTTAATGGCTCTGTTTCTAGCGAAGAGAGGGATCATTTATGAAGACACTATGCAGAACCGAAGGAGCGCGGACCTACTTCGTGGTCTATGATCTGGAGCCGGCCTATCAGCAGGCAATTCAGGACCTGGAATTCACTCCGGTAGAGGACGGCTTTGCCAGGGTTTTCCCGTCCAATAGCCCACACCTGGCCGTCGCCTACCAGAATTTCGCCCGCTCCATCGAGGAGATGTGCTTACAAACGGCGAATCTTCATCCTTTTCCCTGGGAGCAGGCGCTGCTGACTCTGCTTGAAAAAACACAGCCACACGATATCAACTGGTGGCTGGTTGGCAGCGCGGCGTTGGCGGTGCGCGGTATCGCAGTCGCGCCTCGTGACCTCGACCTTGCCACCGATGATGTTGGGGCGCTGGCGCTGGGGGAAGTGCTCTCAGATTATTTGATCGAGCCTGTGCAGGATGCGCGGGGCTGGATCTGCAACTGGTTCGGCCGGGCGTTCATTCACGGCCGCGTGGAATGGGTAGGAGGCGTCGATCGCGCTGTGGACGAGCCTGAGACCGCCGAATTTGGTCCGGTGGCAGCAAGCCGAATGGAGACAGTGCGCTGGTACAGGTACGAGTTACGCGTGCCGCCCCTCGATTTACAGTTGCAAGTGAGCGAACGACGCGGGTTGACAGGGCGCGCCGAGCAGATAAGGCGCGCCCTGTAGCCACCATACGTCCACGCTCAGTGGAAATACACCGGGAGCAGCAACTGGGCGGCATAGACGAGGTGCCAGATCGTCAGGCCCAGGGTGACCAGGACCAGGGCGATATGCAAAACGCGCCAGTAGCGGATAATATAGCGATAAAACTGCTCGCGCGTCAGCGCCTTCTGCACCTCTTGCAGCGCCGCCATCTGTTCTTGAGCGCCGGGCATCAGGGCGCCGGGAGCGTTCAGCGCGCTCTTCCTGTCGGGCACGAAGCGATAATGCGGCTCGCCGCGGCTCAACTCCTGGGGAGTCTGTTCGAGCGAGATGTAGGCCAGATCCCAGGGCGTATGCAGCGTCTGCGGATTTGGCGTGAATGGCAGCCCGTTTGCCGGCAGAGATGGGGGCGCACCAGGGCGAGCGGGCACGCTGGAAGTACTGGTTGTGAAGCCACTGAGCTTCTCCGTGTTATAGACCACGATTGACTGCAACTTCTGCGAGATATTTTCGATGCGATCATCGCCCTGTGCCGTGAGGGCCTTGTCCACCTCCGCCGCGATCAACCTGGGCATAATCCTGTCGAGGGCACGGCCAATGAAGCCGCTGACCGCCAGGGCGATCATGCCGTAGAGGGCATAGGTGCCGGTGCGCGGGTTGAAGTTGCCAAAGGAATGCATAAAGAGGAACGCCAGGGCCATGATGGCGAAGCACACGTGCCAGCTCAAGGCACCGTGAAGCTGGCCCACCACCCGCTTGCGCGAGCGGCGCTTGCGCGTATACATAATGCCGGCCAGGAGCGCGCAGAGCATGCCAGAGAAGGCATAGAAAAAGCCGACAGCGCTATCGGGCGCGGGATCGCTGCCATTGCGGCTATACCACTGGTAAAACACATAGCTCGCCAGGATGATAATCAGCGATACAAGCAGGCGCAGCACTCCTGGCCGCTTGATATAGAGGAACAGCCAGGGATAGCCTCTCTCCTCTGTACCTCGTGGGGGCAGAGAGTCATAGGGCGAGTCGTGGCGAAGGGCAGACATTGGCTAGTACCTCTCCTGATCAGAACGCAGCAAACGGACTTTGAGCCACATCATCATAGCGTCGCGATGCAGTCCCACGGGACATGGCGCTACGCAGGCCCCACACTGGTAGCAGGAACGCGCAAAACGCGCCACGGGTACCGAGATCGGTCCTGCCAGCGTCTCGCGGTTCAATACATCGATCGTGAGCGCTTCGTTGAGGGCGGGACAGGCCACCAGGCACTCGTTACAGCCGATACAGGCCTGCAACTCCTGCATCACCTGCGGGCCAGTTTTATGGAGTAGCATAGGTTTCGGCACCTAGCGCCCCCTTCCCTTTTGTTCGTCATATGACCACAGGTTGCGCGAGGGCTGCCGCACCTTCGCCGCCGGCTTCTGGTCGCTATAGGTCCAGAGGCTGCCTGAGACAGCACGGGGTTCCTGGCGCGGGGGTGGTTCCACCGTAGATTCCACCACCGCCAGCGAAGGCAGATCGCCCGTAAAGGGACTGACCTCTTCCTCCCCGTACTCGTAAATGAACGGCTGCTCGCGGCTTCTGCGGCCCTCCGGCTCTGGCAGGGGCACTGTCTGGCGGACAGGGGCGTTCGCTGCAGGAGTCGCTGACAGGTGTTCGCTACGCTGTGGTGCGAATGGTGAAGGCAGGGCCTCGGTTGTTGGCCGCGCGGCCGCGGGGCGTCCACTGCTGAATACTGGCGCAGGATCGAGATCGGGCAGTCGTCCGGTTGTCACCATACCCCGTGCCTGGTAGCCGCGCTGGCGCGAAAAGTACCTGCGCGCGTCGAAATCGCCCCTGAGTAGCTCTTTAGTAATATCACCGACCGGGAGGCCCTCGTCGATGATGCGCTTGATCGCCAGGCTATCGGGCTGCACGGTACCCAGCGAGAGATA
>JALYVR010000481.1:2624-4620 GCA_030853145.1 Chloroflexota bacterium
AGATAGCCCACCAGCCGGTCATCCAGCAGCGTCATCCGGCGATAGCCGCCCCTACTGGTGCCGGTAAGCGGCGTGACGCCCGCCGACGTGTCGAGGGGATTGCCGACCATCAGCATCGAGAAGGCGCCAAGCTGCGTGGCATGCCAGGGTACGCCGAAGGTCTGCTTCACCTGCTCTCGATGGTCGGTCATCATGGCGCCGGCCATGCGGCCCTGAAGCACAGCGGCATACCACTGCGCGCGCGGCTCGTATTCGCCGGTCAGGGGATTCTTGAGCGCGGCGGCGTCGCCGGCGACATAAATATCGCGCACGCTGCTGCGCAGGCGCTCATCAACCAGGATGCCGTTCTTATGCTTCATGGGTACATTGCAGTGCTCCGCCAGCGTGGTGACCGCCTTCGTCCCGGTGCAGGCAGCCACCAACTGGCAGGGGATGAACTGCTGCTGGTTGGTAACCACTCCGGCGACGCTGCCAACACGTCCGACGATGCCCATGGCCTCGGTCCCCGTGTAGATCGTCGCTCCTGCCTGCCGCACGCGCTCCAGCACCAGCGTAGACGCCGTCTCATCCAGCATACGCGGCAGGAAGGTCTGACTGCGGATAAACCAGTGAACATGGATGCCCCAGTGAAGCAGACCCATCACCGTTTCAATGGCGTGCGAGCCACCGCCGATCACCACGGCCTCTCTGACCTCGCCCAGGCGCCGCCGCAGGTTCAGGTAGTCGCGCAGGCGGTGCAGGGTAATCACGCCGTCGAAGTCGCGTCCCGGCAGCTTGGCGGGCAGGCTGTTCGGCGCGCTCCCGGTGGCGATCAAGAGCGTGCCATAGCCAAAACCGCGTCCACCGGCGAGAGAGACGAACTTCCCCTGCGCATTAATCTCTTCGACATGGCCGTGAATCAGGTGGATGCCCTGGGTACGCTCGGTCCCCGGCGGATAGGCCAGCAATTGCTCGCGCGTTAACTTCCCAATGGCGAACTGCTTGAGGGCCGGAGTATTAATCGTCGGATGGTTCTGATCAGTAATCATGACGATACGCATATCGGGGGCAAAACCGCGCGCCTCAACCGCGGCGGTCAGGCCCGCGATGCCATTGCCAACGATCAGGATATCCGCGCTATCAACATACGGCTTGCTCACCTTGTTATGCACGGGTACCAGGCTATCTGCTTTCTCTTGCCTCATCGCACTACTCAACTCACTTCCATGAACAAACGTCTCTCGTATCACATAGCCGGCCGCTTGCGCGTCCGAGCCGTTACGGGATCAATCGCCGCATCCTGTAGCCGGGCGCGCAAGCGGCCAGTTACAGGATGCGGCTAATCTACATCCAGAGCCAGTAAGGTTGCCCCCACTTCTTTGTAGTAGACATCGGTATGGGCATTCTCAAGCTTATGCCGCTGCATATGCCCCAGCAGAGTCCGACACGGTCCTGCGCACTGGAAGTAAAGATCGCGCCCACTCCCTGTCTTCAACACAAAATTCATGCCAGGCTCTATATCTATGATCTTGCCATCCGCGTGCTCCAAATTGCTACTGTATACAAGCCCAGGCCCGGCCAGAGCCACAGGGCTAATACAGAGCAATGACAGGGTACTAATAAGTAGTAACACGAAGATGGCAGCGGCGATGCGAGGAAAAACCATGTGTCCTGCTGTCCTGTAACATCTAGTTAGATATTATTATCTAGCAATATTGTATACCAGGATGTTTCTTTGCTTCTGCTTTTCGGGAGAAATTAGCCCAAATGTCTTACAACCGGGTCCCGGCGTTAACCTGGGACGCACATGGAGGGAGGCCTCTATAGAGGGACAGGTCTATATTAAAGATATAGTCAACCGTTGTCGATACACAAAGAGACAACGATGCCAGGTAAATCATCTCAGTGGGAGAAGGGCACACAAGATCCATGGAACAGCAACACGACGAACACGCACATACTATGCCGCCTGTTGCGCAGAAAACGGCGGCTGAGTGCAAGCTGATGGAGGAGGCCC
>JALYVR010000482.1 GCA_030853145.1 Chloroflexota bacterium
GGCGCGTGTCGGCTCATCCAGTTGTGGCAGCACCAGTCTCTGCACCTCTTCGTAGAGATGCTGGTAGCGCTGCCTCCACTGAGCCTGCGTATGGCCTGACACGCCAAGCTGGCTTGCCTGCGTAGTTGGGAAGCTATGCAGCTCGCTCAAGAAGGTCGCCAGTGACGTGGCAAGGGTGCCATAGTGCGCGGGAGCGATGCGTATATTATCCAGTGGGACGCCTTCAATCTTACGATAGCCCACAAATGGTAGAGGCTGGCTGCTGTTGCCATGCCAGATATAGTCGAAATGCGGGATGGGCGTCGAAAGGGTTCTGGCCAGGGGTGGCAGCAGGTGCATCTCCGTCGCCAGTTGCTCCTCCACATCCGCGCGCAGGGGAAAGCGAAAGATCAGCTTATTGTTGATCTCCAGTACAAAGCTATCCCAGCCCTCGGTGATGGGCCTGGCCGTGCGAATGGTCAAATGTGGAAAGCACTGCTCGATGAGGGCAGTATAGGTTCCGGCGTCCATTGAGATACTCCTTGCTGTCTACGGAAAATAAAGTTGTATCGTCGAGATTACTACATCCTTGCCACTTTCGCAACATGTCTATCACACATTCCGCATACCTGGAAGCAAGGCTGGTGCATGGTATAATGTGTGTAGAGAAACGGCATGTTCTACCAGAAAAACAGTGAGGAAACTGGCATATGGCGATACAACCCGCGCGGCAGCACATGTCGCTTGAGCAATATTTACTCCTGGTCAACAATGCTGATCGGCGCTATGAATATCACGATGGCGAGGTTCGCTTGCTGGTCGGGGGATCGTCAAATCATGCGGCGATCACGTTGAATTTCGGGGTTGCGCTTGATCAGGCGTTGGGAGATGATGCGGTGTGCCGTCCATATGTCACGGATAAACTGGTACGGGTAACGCCAACCAGGGTCGTCATTCCCGATGTGGTGGTCTCTTGTGACATAGCCGATCATGGAGCCTCACAAATTATTCAGTCTCCGGTCCTGGTAGTTGAGGTGCTTTCGCGCTCTACAGAGATGACGGATCGTTTTGAGAAGCTGGCCCTCTACCAGGCGAAGGAGAGTATCCAGGAAATCGTTCTGATCAGTCAATACATCCAGCGGATCGAGGTCTTTTCCCGCGCCGCTACTGGCTGGCTGTACCAGCAGTATGGGGCCGGGCAAAGCTTTCACCTGACAAGTCTGGATCTTGACATTGAGGTCTGGCAGGTGTATCGCCGTCTCTCTATTCCAGCAGCGGTTGAGCAGGGGGAAGAAGGAGAGGAATAGGTGAGGCAGGAGGATGCGCCCGCACCCTCCTGCCTCACCGCTCCCAGAATGTGTGCAACGTTTATGATGAACGAACGCTGCTTACTCCTTCGCCAACCTGCGCAGCACGGTCTGCAGGATGCCACCATTGTCGTAGTAGGTCACATCGATAGGGCTGTCCAGGCGAGCGGTGGTCTGGAAGGTGAAGGTGGAACCATCTTCGCGGGTACCCTTCACCGTGACCTCCTGGTGTGGCTTCAGGCCCTGCGCGATGCCCTCGATATCGTACACTTCGTGGCCTGTGAGCTTGAGCGACTCTTTGTTCTCGCCCTGGTGGAACTGTAGCGGCAGGATGCCCATGCCCACCAGGTTGCTGCGATGGATGCGCTCGAAGCTCTCGGCGATCGCCGCGCGCACACCCAGCAGCAGCGGGCCTTTGGCGGCCCAGTCGCGCGAACTGCCAGAGCCGTACTCGCGACCGGCGATTACCAGCAGGGGTATGCCCTCCTCCTGGTAGCGCATCGAGGCCTCGTAGATCGTCGTGACCTCGCTATCGGGGAGATGCATCGTGTAGTAGCCCTCTTTATCGCCCGCCAGGTGGTTGTGCAGGCGGATATTGCCGAAGGTGCCGCGTACCATCACCTCGTGATTGCCGCGCCGCGCGCCATAGGTATTGAAGTCGCGCCGCTCGACGCCATGCTCGACCAGGTATTGCCCGGCAGGGCTGTTGGCGGCGAAATTGCCGGCGGGCGAGATGTGGTCGGTCGTGATCGAGTCATCGAGCACCGCCAGCACGCGTGCGCCGTGAATATCCTTACCTGGCTCTGGCTCCAGGGGCATATCCTTGAAGAATGGCGGCTCCTGGATATAGGTCGAGTTGGGGTCCCACTCGAAGAGCGCGCCGCTGGAGTTCGTCAGCGCGCGCCAGTGCTCGTCACCATCGAAGACGTGGGCGTAGTTCCTCTCGAAGAGTTCGGGCGTGATCGCGCTGGCCACGACATCACGCACCTCTTCCTGCGAGGGCCAGATGTCGCGCAGGTAGACCTTCTCGCCGTTGATATCGGTACCCACGGGGTCAGTGGTCAGATCGATATCGACGGTGCCGGCCAGCGCGTAGGCCACCACCAGCGGCGGCGATGCCAGGAAGCTGGCGCGCACCTGTGGGTGGATGCGCCCCTCGAAGTTGCGGTTGCCGCTGAGAACGGCGGCCACCACGAGATCGTTGTCCTGCACGGCTTCGGCTACCGGCTCAGAGAGCGGACCGCTGTTCCCGATGCAATTGTGGACCGCTACTGTGCCTGCTACGAAGGCATGGAGATCATTCACTGCTAGATCAAACACCGCTCTCTTGCCTGTGGGCCGCCGGTCCACCACCTGGAGCGTGAGAGTCGGCAGGGTGCATGCATCCTTCTCTACGCAGTAACGTTTCGCAGTCTCCGCCTGCGCACGTGAGCGCAACGGAGCGAACCACGCGCGCGCGCCGATCTGGCTGAAGAGTTCGACAGGCGAGGGAAAGTCGCAAGCATCTCTATGCAGTGGCTGGAACTTGCGTGCCGTCAGTTGTGGCAGACGCGAAAAGCGGTCGTGCCCCTCCAATAGGGAGTAGTGAGGGAAGACCACTGGCTCGCGCTCCATCAGAGCCGTCGCCGCTACCTTACGCGCTTGTGAGAACGATAACTCACGTTCTTCCTGGTGCAACGCTTGCAGGCGATCTGCCATCCAGAGGCGTTGCTGGTGAATCTGGTCCACCAGACGCCAGTATACCGCCGCGGCGCTGGCTCGCAATGCCTTGTCAGTACAATAACGATATCCCACACGCTCCACGAACGAGAGGCCGTCTGGAAGCTCTAAGCGAACCTCCACGCGAGGAATACCGTCCTGTGCTTGCTGGTACGAGGAAGTTGCGCGGCGCGTAGGATACGCGTAAATTTTGGCGCCTTGAGTTTTTACTCCACAGCGCGCCAGCAGATGGATCACGTCGTCCATACGCTGCTTAAGAGCCTCCACATGCTCTGGTATGGTGCTTTGAGAATAAGCCGGCGGCTCAAGCGTTGCCTCATTCTCGCGCTCGCCCCAACGATGCAAGACAGGTGCATGACCGTCCGCCCCGAAGAGTCCGCCCAGAAACTCGCGCGCTACTGCGAGAGGGCAATTTTCAGCCATCACGAATGCCGGGAACGTTGGTGCCTGCTGAATACGCCGCCCAGTGCGCACTCCTGACAATGTTCTGATGGCGTCCGTGAGCGGCTTCGGCATCACAATACTCCACTTCCTGGGGTCGTAGCGCGTGGCCGCAGGACGATAACCGGTAAGCAGTTCAACATCGTCGAGAACCGCCTGCCGGTCCATAGCCTGCCCAACGTGCATGCGACCTTGGCCCAGGAGGCTGATTGAGCCATCGCTCAGCAGGTGGCCGAGCAGGCGCGCGAACGCCAGTGTGCGCAGACGTTCATGCTCTGTGTCCATCGTAAATGTCAGGCCGCCTACATGCAGCGCGTATCCAGCTTCGTCATCACCAGGCTCATCCAACGGCGCCTCAAGGCCAACCACAATGCGATCCTGATGGAGTTCGAGCTGGTCAGCGCGCATCCAGCGGCCATCAGCGCAAAGGATTTCATGGTCAGGGGTGCAGGTCAATGTGCGCCCATCTTGCAGGACGAGCAAGACGCACTCGCGCTCTCCCTGAACCATCATTTCGGCCTGCATCGCTGTACTCAACCTGCCGTCCGCCGTAGGAGCAAATAGCCTGGCTCCGCCAGCGCCTGGCATCTGCTCAATGCGCCGCGTGGTGCCATTGGCAAGCAGCACCGGCGTTCCCTCAGCAATACAGGTTGTGCAACCGAAACCAACCAGGTGGAAGCGCAGCGCCTCCAGATAGGACAGCAGGTTCGCGTTCTCCAGATAGGCGACGACGGCGCGCGAACCGGGCGCGAGGCTCGTCTTGACGGCGGGATTGACGGAGAGGCCGCGCTCCACCGCGTGCTTCGCTACCAGTCCGGCGGCGATCATCACCGTGGGATTCGAGGTGTTGGTGCAGCTGGTGATGGCGGCAATGGCGACGGAGCCATCGGTCATGTCCGTCTGCATATCGCCGAGCTGGACGGGCACAACGCGCAGCTGGCCGTTATGTCCATTGCTCTGCCCATTCGCCTGCATGTTTTCCGAGGCCAGCACCTTTTTCTCGTCTTCCGTCTGCTCCACCGAATCGGGATTGGGATTGCCGCCCTCGTTCGCAAAACGGTTCAACGAGTTCTCCGTTGACGCGATCTCTTTTGCCTCTGCGAAGCGATCGGAGTAAGCCTCGCGGAAGACGCGACCGAGGTTCTGCATGGGCACGCGGTCCTGTGGGC
>JALYVR010000483.1 GCA_030853145.1 Chloroflexota bacterium
GCATATACCGCCGCCCGGTGTTGCTTATGCTTTCGATCATTCTGGCGACAAGTATACTCCCTACGTGCGAGGCAGGAACGCCTGTACACAACCTGGCTGCCCGCACCGGCCCGCCTGCGATTGCCAGCGTCACGATCATCGCGCAGGATGATACCCTCGAAATGCCAGGTAGTATTCCGGCCGGGCTGGTGGATATCAAACTGGTCAATGCGGGGAGGCAGCCGCACCAGGCCACACTGACCCGGCTCAATGCTGGCACACAGCTCAGCCAGATGCAGACGATCCTGCAATCCAGCGCCTTGATGACCTCTCCACGGCTCACCTTTGTGGGCGGACCCGCTACTATACAGCCAGGAACGAGCCAGGAGGTGCTCCTTTTACTTGTGCCGGGGTCGTACGTGGCGCTGTGTTTCGTGCCTGGGCCAGATCGCCTGGCGCACATCAATAAAGGCATGATGGCGTCCTTCACTGTCACGTCTGACAGCTATTGGAAGCGGGAGGGGACGCCAGGCGCTGACCTGGTGGTTACGCTCAAGGATTATAGTATCGGGATGCCGGCCAGCATCACTACGGAACCAATCATGGTGCAGGTGACCAACACGGGCCAGCAGCCCCATGAAATGCAACTGGCTAGGCTGGTTCCTGGCGTGACAAAGCAAGATGTGCTGGCGTTTATGGCCGCACCGTCAGCAAAACAGCCGCCATTTGTACTGGTGGGCGGCATGGGGACGCTGGCCCCCGGTACAACCGGCCGGGTCATGCTGCACCTGGCGCCAGGAAACTACGTCGCCCTGTGCTCCATACCTGCTCCGGCCACCAATACAGCGCACCTCTTCCTGGGCATGATCGCATCATTCAGCGCGCAATAGAGGTAGCTATCCCTTACGGGCCAGCATCCACAGGAACGGGGCCGGTTCGCCGTCTTCCTCGTCGGTGAGCACTTCGGATTCGAGGGGCGTGAAGCCGGTATGGCGTACCAGTTCGCGGTTGGTCTCGGCGTCGTAGCTGCTCCAGTACATGGGAGCGCCCAACCAGTCGGCTTCGACCGTGCCAGGGGTATTGCTGGCCCCCATCGTTGCGAGCAACCAGCCGCCGGGCCGCAGCCAGGAGGCGATGCGACAGAGCAGCCGGGCATGCTCGGAGCGGGGAATGTGGATCAACGAGTAGAAGGCGACCACCGCGTCGAACGTCTCAGGGGGGATAGCCAGCATCGTCATGTCGGCATGAAAAAGCGTGGCACCAGGCACGTGCTCGCGCGCCAGGGAGATCTGCGCCGCCGAGCTATCGACCCCTGTCACGTGGTAGCGCTCCGCCAGCATGCGCGTACACGGCACGCCCGCGCCACAGCCCAGTTCCAATATATTTGAACCGGGCGCTAACAGTTCAAGCACCCTGTGTAGATAGCGCATGCGCGCGGGCGAGGGTCCGCACCATTCAAGGTAACGCCGCGCGATCTTATCGTAGCCCTCGGCCACGAGCCGCTTCGGGTCATCAGCCATTACAGAACTTCTCTCCCTGGGTCATATGCGCCGGAATGTATACGGGTACAACTAGAGTGACAGAGATAGCGGCCATCAGTCTTATTAAGAGGGCTTATCATGGCTGGCCGGCATTTGATCTCATAAGGATAAGGCAACATATACCCCATACTATTGTACCATACTGATACGCCGTGGTGCAGAGATGTGTGAGGCTGCTCTTCGCTGCTTTCCTGGGAGCCTCGGCCGGCTCCTTTCTTCGCCAGGAGAGAAAACCCCAGTCACCTCTGGGCGCTCCCCGATAAGTAACATCATAAGATTCTCAAGTCTGCTGGATAGTGGTTCTTATGGTTCTGCTTTTTCATTCTGGTTATCGCCATCCTCCAAAAAGCAACAGTTTCTGTCAATGGTGTCGATAAGAGAGAAAGAACCTCTATAACTATGGAGAGCTGATATTCAGGAGGAGCACATGATAGACCAGATGTGGAGGGGCGGTCCCTCGAAAAGAGGCATCGCATGACCAGGTTACTCACGTTTCGCAGGACATTTCCCTCCTTTACTGGTTGGGCCGTGCTGTTCCTCTGTTTCAATAGTGTGTATTGGGCTCTGATCCTCTTACGGCCAGTAAATCGGGCAGAATTTCTGGTTATCAAAAATATATTCGACATCCTCGGTCCGCTGCTGGCTGTACCCCTCTGTATCGGGTATCGCCGGCGCTTGCGAGGCGGGGCTGTGCTGTTTCTGGGACTGGGTATCCTGGCTTTCGTGCTTGGCCAGGCTCTCTGGAGCTATTATGAGGTTATTGCTCATCAATTTCCCTTCCCTTCGAGCGCCGACATAGCCTATCTTACAGCCTATCCCTTGTTATTGCTGGGCATTTTGCTGCTGCCAGTGCGCCACCTACCCAGAGTCTCGCGTGCGCGCCTGGCTGTGGATGGCCTCATGATGATGACGGCTATCATCACCTTTAGCTGGTACTTTGTGCTTGGACCGACGCTCTTACAAGGTAGTGACTCACTCGTGGCGAAGGTCGTTGGCACGGCCTATCCCTGTTTCGACCTCTTGTTGCTTTTTTGCGTGCTCATGCTATTGGCGCGCAATGAAGACCGGCGGATGAGGCCAGCTCTGCTCCTGCTCTCGCTAGGACTGGTCGTTATTGTGCTGGTTGACAGCATATTTGACTACCAGAACCTGCATAATAGCTACGTCTCCGGCTCCTTGATAAGTCCCCTCTGGTCATTGGGCTATCAATGCATTGGTTTGGGAGCTTTCGTTCTCCAGCGTGTAGCGAAGACACTGCCGTCAGCCGCCGGGCTGCCAGCGCGCTCGCTATCGCGTACGTTGCTGCCCTATGTCTTTATGCCGGCGCTGGGTTTGTTGGTGTTTTATGCATGGCGGACCCCGACCGATGCGGCGATTCGATTGGGTGTGTACATTGGGGCGGCCGTGTTGATTGGCCTGTTGCTGGTACGCCAGGTTATAGCTTTGCGCGAGCTGCACGCTCTCTATACCAATAATACCGCCCTGGCCTCGGCGAACGTCCAGCTCGAGATTCAGGCCACCCATGATGCCCTGACCGGCCTGCCTAACCGCAGCCTCCTCTGGAGCCGGCTCGATCAGGCAATGCTCCTGGCGCACACCGACGACATCCCGGCCGCCTTGCTGCTGTTGGACCTTGATCGCTTCAAGGAGGTGAACGATACGCTGGGTCATCAAGTGGGCGATGTGCTGTTACAGCAGATTGGCCCCCGGCTGGAACGTTGCCTGCGCTCAACCGACCTGGTGGCCCGACTGGGAGGCGATGAGTTTGCGATCGTGTTGCCTGCGACCGAGGCGATAAGCGCGGTCCAGATGGCATATATGCTGCTGGATGCGCTCGATGCTCCCTTTCTCATTGAGGAGCATGCCCTGGATATCGGCGGCAGTATTGGGGTCGCGCTCACGCCCCAACATGGTTGCGATGCCACGACTCTGTTGCGGTGCGCCGATGTGGCTATGTACGCGGCCAAACGCTCGCAGAGCGGTCAAGTGCTTTATACCTCCGAAATCGATCATTACACGCCTCAGAAGCTGGCGATGGTGGGCGCGCTGCGCCAGGCGATTGCCGGTAATGAGCTGGTGTTGTACTACCAGCCCAAGATCGCTCTTGCACAGGGGCGGATGGTGGGGGTGGAGGCGCTGGTGCGCTGGCATCATCCCGTGCATGGTCTCATCCCGCCTGATGAGTTCATCCCGCTGGCCGAGCGCACCGGGCTGATTGCGCCGCTGACCCGCTGGGTGCTGGAGCACGCCATCTACCAATGCCGGGACTGGGAACAGGCAGGGCTTCCCTTGCAGGTCGCGGTCAATCTCTCGACGCGCACACTCTACGACCCCCAGTTGCTTTTCCTGGTGACGGATCTGCTCCAGGCGGCGGGGGTCGCGCCTGGCCGCTTGATGTTGGAGATCACGGAAGGCACCCTCATGGATGATCCCGAACGGGTGCGCGCGGTGCTTGAGCGCCTGCGCGACATAGGGGTGCAGATCGCTATCGATGACTTTGGGACGGGCTACTCATCGTTGGGGTACCTCAAGGGTCTGCCCATTGATGAAATCAAGATCGACAAGACCTTCGTGCTCGGGTTGGGGCTGGATGCGGAGGCGGCCGACGTGGCGATTGTGCAGGCTGTTGTGGCGATGGCGCGACCGCTGGGGTGCGTGGTGGTGGCCGAGGGTGTCGAGAGCGAGGAAACAGGGAAGGTGCTGCAAGAACTGGGCTGCGACCTGGCACAAGGCTACTATTTCTCGCGCCCGGTGCCAGCGGCGGCGCTTGAGCAGTGGACCCGAAATGCGCCCTGGGGGGTGCATGGGCGGGATATCGTCTCTGTCGCGTAGGAGCGCTGTTGACAAGCCCGCAGATCCAGGCGCAGGGCGGAGGAGGTGGGATTTGAACCCACGAGGGCTATTAACCCTACACGATTTCCAGTCGTGCTCACTAGACCACTATGAGACTCCTCCAGGTTTCCGTCTTATGGAGGACGGATGGCGGAGAGAGTGGGATTCGAACCCACGAGGGCTGTTAACCCTACCGCTTTTCGAGAGCGGCACATTCGACCACTCTGACATCTCTCCGTTGCCCAGTATAGCAT
>JALYVR010000025.1:0-15725 GCA_030853145.1 Chloroflexota bacterium
CCAGTGTGTCATCATTCCGTAGAATGGTGAGCAATTTCCAACGCCTTTTGCCGAACACGCAGACGCAATTCTTCTGGCGCAAGCACCGTTACGTCAATCCCAAGCATCAACAAGATATTCACGAGCCAATCGTACTCCTCTGGTCGCAAACGCACACTCAAGAGTCCCTCCCCTTCTTCTTGTGGCTGGAGGTAGGCTACCAGGTGAGATTCATGTTCCAGTTTCAGGACGCCACGGGCCGTCAGGTGCAGACGAATCTCTGGAAATGAGGGATGGACATGAGCAATGGCTGAAGCGGGACGTTCCAACTGCGGAGACGATGGGGCAACGCTCACGTCCAGAAAACGGTCAACACGATACACACGCGTTCCCTTGCGCTCAGAGGAGTACGCCTCGCAGTACCAGAGACCCGCCTCGGTACGGATATGCAGTGGTAGGAGTGTTTGCCGTGAAACCCCTTTCTCAGAGCGATAGATCACCGCGAGCCACTGTTCCTGACGCGCGCTTTCCAAAAGGGTATCGAGAAATGGGGTCGCGTAGGGTCGAGAGGGAACATCGAAGGAAAGCCTTTGCGCGAGTTGGTCGAGAGCCTCGCGCTCATACTGAGGCAGGAGCGTTTGGATTTTGGTCAGCAACGACTCGCGTGCTCGTTTAAAGGGGGTTTCACCTAGTTGTGAGAGACTACTGAGCGCTAGGCGCAACAGAAAGGCTTCATGTAATGTCAACGCTAGCGGAGGCAAGGAATAATCGGACGGTAAGGTGTAGCCACCAGAGGCTCCCAGCTCAGCCGCAATAGGGATGCCCATTTCGCAGAGGGCATCAATATCACGCTGAATCGTGCGTTTCGATACTTCAAAATGCTGTGCGATCTCTCCAGATGTGCGTTTTCCTCCTTGCAAGAGTAACAGAATAGCGGTCAGGCGCTCAATCCGATTCATATTCTATCCTCTAACCACACCCCAGGTCGTTTTCCCCATAGCCCATCGTTGTCTGGCATTGGGAATATGCGTTTGTCGTGAGACTTGAACCGTAAGACCCTGCCATGCGGTTCGAGGGTGTGCATGCTTGCACAATAGGGACACTCCACAAGCGCAATGCCACTGTCCAGAAACCGCGAGGGATCAATGGGAACTACCCCAGAAAACGTGCATTGATAAACATCAGATGTTCCAGAGAGAGATTCTGCGTATCATCCACAATGAGGCACTGCGTTCCAAACTGGTGAAGGTGTCCCATGAGTTTGGGCTTGCGGGTGCGCCAATGTCCTCGCAACGGCAGACCGAGGGCTGTGAACAGTATGGTTGCCCAGCGCCTGCTCCTCTTCATTGTTTTTCGGAGCCGTGACTGCCAGGATCGCAAGAGGGCCAGCCGTTCGGATCAGATCCCGAATGCCCATCGTCTTGCCAGAACCCGGATCGGCGACGATCACATGCCAACTCCGTTGTGCTAGGCCGAACGCAGCATCGCCTGGAACCGGCGCTCAAAGGCCGTTTCGACGAAAACGTCCTTTGGCGGCATGCACACGTTGGGTGACAGCAATGCCGTTGGGTGTGACAACATACAGGTCGAGGGAGTGCTCATCGACCTGGGTGAGAATGAAGTGTACCAACGACCAATTCGTCTGAGACACGTGTACACAATTTACAACGCTAGGAAGAGTATACCAGATGGGGAGCGGTTTCTCCAGGTTCTGAATAGTCAATTCCTATGATTGACGCCGATTTCCTATGTTTCACCTCGAAATCCGTGCAGATTTGACCCAATTTACCAGGTATAGCATACTAGTATTCGCCCCCTTCTCAGATATGCTATGCTAGAAAGGCAGCATTCAGGGAAATGCACGAAGGAAAATGCCATCATGGAACCGCCGCAGACCGGGCAGCACGCTAGTATGCCTGATCGCAATCACACAACAAGCGAACACCAGGCCCCGTCGATCTTCAGCGATGTAGATCTCTATCTGTTTGGACAGGGCAAGGACTATCGCATCTATGAAAAGATGGGCGCCCATCCACGTACGGTGGATGGGGAGCCGGGGGTCCACTTTGCGACCTGGGCGCCTCATGCGCAGGCCGTCTCGGTGGTCGGTGACTTCAATGCCTGGGACCGCGGCGCGCATCCTATGCGCCTGAGACATGCGGAACTGGGGGTCTGGGAATGCTTTATTCCAGGTGTGCAGGTTGGCGCGCTCTATAAGTATACGGTCTGCTCGCGTTTCAACAACTACGTGGGAGAGAAGACAGACCCGTATGGCTTCGCCGCCGAACTGCGGCCACAGACCGCCAGCATCGTGGCGACGCTTCAGCAGCACCACTGGCAGGACGAGGCCTGGATGCGCGCGCGTCCACAGCGCCAGCAGTTGAGTTCACCTCTCTCCATCTATGAGGTTCACCTGGCATCCTGGCGCCACGTTCCTGAGCGCCACCAGCCGGGCGCGGTCGAGGAAGACCGCTTTATGACCTACCGGGAACTGGCGCATGCCCTGGCGGCCTATGTCCAGGAGATGGGTTTCACACATATTGAACTGCTTCCTATCACAGAATATCCCTACGACGGCTCCTGGGGCTACCAGGTCACGGGCTATTATGCCCCCACGAGTCGCTTTGGCACGCCTGAAGATTTTCAATATTTTGTCGATTATATGCACCGGCAGGGTATCGGGGTCATCCTCGACTGGGTGCCTTCACACTTTCCCAGAGATGCTCACGGCCTGAGCTCCTTTGATGGCACCCCCCTCTACGAGTATCCCGATCCCCGCAAGGGCGAGCATAAGGAATGGGGCACCCTGGTCTTCGACTATGGACGCAGCGAGGTGCGCAACTTTCTGGTCGCCAATGCCCTGTTCTGGCTGCGCGAGTATCATATTGATGGGCTGCGGGTGGATGCGGTGGCCTCGATGCTCTACCTCGATTACCTGCGCGGCCCCGGAGAATGGCTCCCCAATCAGCATGGCGGTCGCGAGCACCTGGAAGCGGTAGAGTTCCTGCGCCAGGTGAACGAGGCCGTGTACGCGGAGCAGCCAGGAACACTGACCATCGCCGAAGAATCCACCTCCTGGCCGCTGGTCTCGCGACCCACGTATGTTGGGGGGCTGGGTTTCAGCATGAAGTGGGACATGGGCTGGATGCACGATATGTTGGAATATATGCAGATGGACCCCATCCATCGCCGCTACCATCATAACGCGATTACTTTCTCGCTGATGTATGCCTACTCTGAAAATTTTGTCCTGCCACTCTCGCACGACGAGGTTGTGCATCTGAAAGGCGCGCTCATTCACAAGATGGCGGGCGATCTCTGGCAGCGCTTCGCGAACCTGCGCGTCCTCTATGGCTATATGTGGGGTCATCCGGGCAAGAAGCTCCTTTTTATGGGTGGCGAGTTCGGCCAGTGGCATGAGTGGGATTTTCGTGAGAGCCTGGACTGGCACTTGCTTGAGCCGCCGAGTGATCCCCATCATGCGCAGTTACGCGACTTTGTGCGTGATATGAATAGACTCTACCAGCGCGAACCCGCGTTGAGCGTGTTAGACTTTGAGCCAGACGGTTTCTCCTGGATCGACTGTCACGATTCGGATAACAGCGTCGTGTCCTTTCTACGCCGTACGACACAGGAGGAGGACACACTTGTGTTCATCTGCAACTTTACCCCGGTCCCGCGCTATGGGTACCGGGTAGGAGTGCCGTATGCAGGTGAATACTATGAACTACTAAACAGCGATGCCGCTCGCTATGGTGGGGGCGGGCTAGAGAATATACAACCAATGCCTAGCGGAAACATGTACTGGCAGTCGTGTCCACATTCGCTTCTCCTGACCCTGCCCCCCCTTGCGACAGTCATTTTGAAGCGGCGCCATCTACACGTCCATGCTATAGAGGAAGGAAGTTCAGATAGTGAGTACCGGGGATAACAATACCCATGAAAAAAAGGCTCAACAGCCTGCGATAGCCCATACTCAGAGCGCGGCTCGTCAAAATGGCAGAGCGCTGCGTTTCCACTCGTCGAAGGGTCAGTATACAGTGACAGAGGACGAGCGTTTGCTTCACCGACCGACTCAGCCACTGGTGAGCCCGACAGAGCCGGTTCCCCAGGAGCAGATTAAGGAGCAAGAGCACGCCCTTGAGCGCGCAATCCACTTCGATTTTACGCGCACCGACCCCTGGCGCGTCTTTCGCATCATGAGCGAGTTTGTGGAAGGCTTCGATGTCCTCTCGCATATTCCGCCCTCGGTCACCATTTTCGGCTCTGCTCGTGTCAAACCAGAGGATCCTGACTACCAGGCCGCAACCAGAACGGCCTACCTGCTGGCCAAGGCTGGATTTGGCGTGATCACCGGGGGTGGCCCTGGCATTATGGAGGCCGCCAACAAAGGGGCGCAGGAGGGCGAGAACGCGTCTATCGGCTGCAATATCGAGCTGCCCTTCGAGCAGGGCTCGAACCAGTATCTGGATATCTCGCTCGACTTCCGCTACTTCTTTGTGCGCAAAACCATGTTTATCAAGTACGCGGAGGCCTTTGTCATTTTCCCCGGCGGCTTTGGCACGATGGATGAGCTGTTCGAGGCCTTGACGTTGATCCAGACCAAAAAGGTCAGCCATTTCCCCATTATCCTCTATAACTCGAAGTACTGGGGTGGCCTGATTCAGTGGATTCGCGAGTCGATGATGGCCGGAGAGAAAGTTTTGCAGGCGGATGCAGACCTGCTGGTGCTCTCCGACGACCCGCAAGAAATCTGTAAGATTATCGTTGATGCCTACCGGGAAAACTACCAGCAGGAGCGTGAAACGCCGGAACTGGATCGCGAGCAATTTCGACAACAGCGAGATCAGTTTCGACAACAGCGAGACCAGTCGATCCGCTAGATATGCTAGTGTACCTTCCGTAGTATGTAGGGGTGTCTTTTGCGGGAACCCTCCAGGGTAATGAGTATGCAGGGATTAAGACCGGCGTGGAAGGAGGCGGCCTGGGTCTTCGGACTGAGCCGCCTCGTGATCTTGCTCGTGAGCTATATCAGCGTCGTGATGGTGCCTTTCTTCAGTTCGGGTCAGAGCCTGGTAGGTATGGCTTTGAACTGCTCTCACCAACCTGGCCCCTGCCTGCTGGCCTGGTACCATTACGATGCCGTCGCCTATATCCGTATCGCGTATCAGGGCTATAGCTCTACGCCGGATGTGGCTTTCTTCCCACTCTTTCCTATGCTGATACATGCGGGCGGCCTGCTGCTGGGTGGCATCTTCCCATATTCCTACTATGCAGCCGGCTTGCTGATTAGCAATATCTGCTTTTACCTGCTGCTGGTCCTGCTCTACGTGTTGCTCTGCCAGGAATTTGAGCCTGCTATCACGCGCCGGGCGCTGGTCTGCCTGGCCTTCTATCCCTACGCCATGTTCTTTTTCGCAGGCTATACCGAGTCGCTTTTCCTGCTGCTCTGCCTGGCAATCTTTCTGCTTCTGCGGCGTGGCAAAGCGGTGGATTGGTGGCTGGCAGGATTACTGGGCTTTCTGGCGGCACTGACGCGCTCGACGGGCATTGTTCTGCTGGTGCCATTGCTGGTGATCTATATCCAACGTTTCTGGTTGCCACGTGAACGAGGGCAGTACACCTGGCGCCAGAGAGCAAGCGCGCTGGCCCCCCTGGCCCTCATTCCTGCCGGTCTTATTGCCTATATGAGCTACCTTGACTATACGAAGGGCGATTTCTTTCTGGTCAGCCACGTGGAGGCCGCGGCTTCCTGGCACCGGCACCTGGCGCTGCCAGGATTGGCCTTTGGGCCTGCTATCGGCACACTCTTCACCCAATCGCTCTTCTCGCAGGCCTTTGTCCAGAATCTGCTCGACATCAGCTTCACGCTCATCCCTCTCGCTGTGCTGGTGCTCGGCTGGAAGCTGGTGCCGCTGCACTATGCGCTCTTCGCGCTGGGTGTGGCACTCTTCTCGCTCAGCTTTCCCCAAATGACAGAGCCGCTGGCCTCCCAGCCCCGCTATATGCTTATGCTGTTCCCGATCTTCGCCATCTTTGCCTTCTGGGGCAAACGTACGCGCTTCGATCTCTGGTTCCTGGCGCTCTCGCTGCCACTGTTTGTGCTCAACATCATTCTGTTTATTACGCATCACTGGGTGGCGTAACGTATACATACATTGCTGTAATTGAATATCCAGAAATCTCCTGTACAGAGAGAATGGTACAATGGCCAGGCATCTTTCTACAATGACAGAGAAAAGAGCCTTCCTGACTTACTGACGTATTTGCTCAATGAGGTATGAGTATGGAAGCACATGCACAGAACAAGCCAATATTGCCCGCCCCTCTCTACGATCTTCAGGTATGGGACCAACTCTCGCCATCCGAGTCTGCTGAGATTGCTGACGAAACGAATGAGCATAAGTACTCATCGCTCAATGCTTTTGGCCTCTCTATCGCGACGAGTTCCTCCCGGAGTGAATTTTGTGCTGAACCTGAAATCATGCGTGGCGGCGATGGAGGAGTTGCCGATTGCGGAGGCGATGGCGTACTGGCTGTGCTTCTCCCACTCGCATCCTCCTATGTAGACCCTATAGGCAACAAAGAATCCATTCTTATTGGAGGATATTTTCATTATTATGTTCGCCGACTCTATGACCTGGCTCGCCCTTCACAGTCACAGTGAATCATCGCGTCAACGAACTCTTTCCGGATTGAGAGGCACACATCAATATTCTTTTGACGCATCAAGGTTCGCACGCCACAGTTGCTCGAGCGTTTTCAGGTCATCCATAAATTCAGCCTGGCTCTGGCCAGGTTGTTGTTCGAGTTCTTCCCGTATCTCAAGTGTAAATGCCTGGCCTCCTAACGCCTGCCAGTCCTTTTGCAGTTTAGGATGGATAGCGGAGCCAGTTGTGATGGCGAACTGGAAACGGTTACGCACGCTCTCCAGGTTGGCAGCATGGCTTATGAGATACTTCCCACTCTGCGTATTGGTGACCGTGTAGACACCACCGCAGAGTTTGCGTTCCTTGTATTCGTTGGTGAACTCTTTTCGTCTATTCACTGTATCATGTCCTTTCTTCAATAGGCAGCCTATTCCTCCTGCTCTGCTGCCTCCTCGATACAACCTTCCTCCCTGGCCAGGATCAGGTCCAGCGCCTCCTGTGCAGCTTCGCGTACCGCCTCCGACTCGTGGTCGTCTCGCAGATCTAGCAATAGGTCCAGCGTGCGGCGCGGAATGGCGCCTTCCAGCCTGCCCAGCGCCTTTGCCGCCTCCATCCGCGTCTGCCAATAATGCCAGCCGAGTGAGCCTGTAAGATAGGCGACCGTATCTGGGGTCGCCTGACCGATATCGCCAAGCACACGCGCCTTCAGGCTGCGTTCCAGCGATCCCAGCAACGGCTCCCGTCCCTGCATCATGGCGCGCGCCTCACCCGCCACGGCATGCAAGGCCTCGGGACGCCAGAGGAAGAGGGCCTGCAATGCGCTGCGGCGCGCATAGTCGCTGGTGTCGCCTAGCATTGCGAGCAGTGGCTGTGGGTGTACACGTTCTCCCATCTTCGCCAGCGTTGTCACGGCAACCGCGCGTACCTGCTCTGAAGGATCGCGCAGAGCCTGGAGGAGTGGCTCTAGCGGCGCCTGCTCACTGGCTACTGCCAGCGCGCATGCCGCTGCTCTACGGACGTAGATTGAGGGATCACTCAACGCATGCGTCACCGGCTCAATCGGCAGATCTTTGCCACTGTGTTCGAGCAGTTCCAGTGCCGCTGCGCGTACAGTCGAAGAGCGTGACTCCAGGGAGCTGAGGATGCGCTCCTGGGAAATATGCTGCGTCATGTGTTGAAGCGCTTTGATGGCAGCCTCACGTACATCCCAGACGTGATCGGCAAACAGCTCGAACAGCGGCTCGATCGCAGCAGGATCGTTGCTTGCTTCAAGCACCTTCGCCGCGTCACGACGGGTGTACTCACTGGGGGCGTGCAGCAGCGGAAGCACTTCGTCGCTGGGGAGGGTGCCGCCGCGTATCCTGAGTGCTTCGAGCGCCCCGCTCTGTACATACGGATGAGGATCGTGGAGCGCCGCCATCAGTGGCTCCAGCGGCGCACGTTCGCCAAGACGGCCCAGGGCTAGCAGGACATCACGATAGAGAAAGTTATTCGCGTCGTCACCCTCTACGTCCTGCCCCGGTTCTGTATCACCTGCATGCCGGGATCTCTCTGCTGTCAGCTCCTCAACCAGCGTGAGCAGGACAGGCAGCGGTGCGCGTGGACCCATGCGACCAATGATATCGAGTACCATGCCTTTGACGAAACGGTCGCCTTCCGCAAAGATGAGCAGCAATTCATCGACAGGCACAAGCTCCGCCATATCCATAAGGGCCTCGCGCGCCTTATAACGGGCGTGCTCATCCTTTAGCAACGGCAGGAGTTGAAGGATAAGCGGTTGATATTGCTTCTTTGCGAGAACCTCGATAGCCATCTCGCGGATCTGTTCGTCGGGACTCTCCAGCCGGACAACCATCTCCGCGAGCGGCACAGCGGTCCAGAGTTTGCGCACCTGCTCCGCTGCCAGCGCGCGTATCGCGGGCACATCTGAAGAGAGGGCCTCCAGGAACACGTCGATGGGAGCACGCTCATCCAACAGAGCCAGCAGGCGCTGCGCCGCTCCCGGTCCCTGCTGGCTCTGCGAGCCGCGTACCAGCGCTACCAGGTCCTCGACAGGCAGGATCGCGCGCCACGCGTCGAGCGCCCAGAAGGCATGCTGACTGGTGAGGGTGGCAAAACCATTCTCGTCGTCGTTCAGCCAGACAAAAGGCGCCTGGCTATCCTGGTTGAGCAGCGGTACCAGGTCCGCCGGAGTCGCGCCCCTGCCCACTGCCTCCAAAGCAAAGAGCGCGCCCCATTGCTGGTAGTGGACGTATTCGCCCTTGAGGAGGCGCCGCAGCGGGTCCACGAGGTCAGCGGGTCCCAGAGCGCCCAGGATCAAGATCGCGATAGCCTGCAGGGGGTGCTGCCAGGTATCACATTGCTCCATGAGTTCGGGAAGCGGCGTGTGCTTCCCCAGCAGACGGCGCGCCAGGGCGCGTGCGTGGGGAGAGCGATTCTGCTTGAGCAACGACCCGTCGTTGTCGGCTCTCAGGGCCGCGACAATCTGCTGCGGCGCTACCTGCGTTCCCAGTCTGTCCAACGCTTGCAGGGCCGCGACGATGATGGCGTTGCTAAAACTCTGAACTTTCTCAACCAGCAGTTCAACTGGCGCATATTCGCCCATCATGCCCAGCGCGTCGATGGCAGCGTAGACGCGCTCGTTCTCGTGCCAGCCAGCATCCTTCACCATAGCAATGAGCCGTTCTAGAGAGGCGCTTCCTCCCCGCATCCCCAAGGCCCGGCAGGCGGCCTGCTGCACACTATCGCTGCTATCTTCAAGCGCCGCCTCCAACAGTCCCGTGATGCCAGGCTCTGCGCGCGTGGTCAGTGCGGTCACCGCGGCGGCGCGTACCGCGTCCTGCTCGTCTTCTAACGCGGCGCGCAACCAGGCCAGAGGGACACGCTGGCTCTGCCATGTCAGGACCTGCAAAGCTACCTCGCGCTGCTCCCACTGCTCCGCCTGCAACAACGTAGAGAGTCTATCCAGAGGCACGTGTTCGCCGAGGCAACCCAACTCGTGAGCCGCGTTGCGCCGGGCCTCATACCAGGGATCGTGCAGGGCTGCAAGCAGCACCTGAACCGTTGGCTGCACACTGGCAGTAGGGAAGCTCAGCAGCGGCTCTGCTAGCAGGTGCAGGTGCGCCATGCGCGCGAGGCTACCTGCGGAGAGAGCGACAGGCAGGCGCTCCGCCCATACCCTGGCGATGGTCAGGGTATGGGTTTGGAGTTGGCCGGAGCCGGGTAGATGGTCACGAAACACCTGGCCGAGCGTATCGAGCACCAGGGCCAGTCCCACATCGCCGGGGTCGCTGTCGGGAGTTGCCAGGTGTTCGCTGAACTGCTCCAGCCACCAGGCGACCACTTCCCGTCCGTGCGTGCCATGATCGCGCAGCAAAGTGCTGATGGCCTGGCGCACCACCGCCTGCCAGCGGCGAGAGAAGCGCCGGTGCCAGCTTTCGCGCCAGCCATTCTCGTATATGCCTGGATCGCGGCTGAGCAAGCGCGCAGCCAGTTGTGTCGCGTGCTCATAGATGGTATTATCCAGCGGGAAAGGCTGAGGGCGCCGGGATGGGACACCAGCGGGACTGACGAGATAGTAGGAGGACTCATAGATTTCCCTGTCAGAGTCCGCGAGTCGTACGTGCAGGCCATCGAAACTCCAGGTCCAGCACGCTTGATCCTCGCCTTCGATGCTCACAAACCTGCGCTTCGAAAGGGGCCCGATCGTTGCCAATTTTCTGCCCGTTGAATTCAAGGGTGTAGACGTTCCCCTCGCGATCCTGTACCGGCCGCCAACGCAGACCCTGAAGCGTCTCCGCAAACGTCTCAGCGTTGCAGTAGCGCTCATTGATCACCCAGGTAAAATCGCCGACCAGCCGCTTCAGCGCCGCGAGCGCCAGTCGCTGTCGTTCACGCGGAATCACCACCTGCGCCTCTTGCAGATAGATCCAGTAGCCCATATGCTCGCGCCTCGCTTTCCCTGGTGATGGACTTCTTCCAGAATCCATCACCAGGATATCATAGGGGCATGTTTTTGAGAAGCCCTGTGAGGTGTCTATCTGCACCTGAGTAGTCTGACCGCTTCCTCTCCCTCGCCGGCGTGAGAAGGATGTATAATAAGGCATCAATGCAAAAGTATTCTGGGTGCAGAACTCAAGGAGCGAAAACTATGGATCACCTTATTTCCATGAAGTGTGTTGCTTGCCGGGCAGGGGAGCCAGTCCTTTCTGACGCCGAGATAACGCAGTTGAGGCCGCAGGTGCCAGCATGGAACAGTATCGAGGTTGACGGGATCAGGCGTTTAGAGAAAGTGTTTCGCTTTGATAATTTCGTCTATGCCCTGGCCTTCACGAACGCCGTAGGGACACTTGCTGAGCAAGAGGGCCATCATCCCGCGCTGCTGACCGAGTGGGGAAAAGTGACGGTCACCTGGTGGACACATACGATTGGCGGCCTGCATCGCAATGATTTCATCATGGCGGTCAAAACTGACCAGATATATGCGTCATCAGAGGGGGCGGAAACGCAAGGGACCTGATGATCATGGGTCAACGATAGCACCTCGATCAAGCTTCTCTCACAACAAGCAGCCTTACAGCCTGTCGTGGTACATTGTTCTAAGATAGACAGAAATCAAGAAAGGACAGGGAACGTCTATGGCAGCACAATCGGGAGAAGCAAGCACAGCAGGAGGATTGCAGGTCATTGGCGCCGGGTTCGGGCGAACGGGAACCTTATCGCTGAAGGCGGCCCTTGAAGAGTTAGGCTTCGGTCCCTGCTACCACATGGTCGAGCTGCTCAAAAGGCCCGCAGCCATCACCCGTTGGGAAGCCGCGGCGCGAGGGGAGGCTACCGACTGGCGTGCGCTCTTTGATGGCTATCGCGCGACCGTCGATTGGCCGGCATGTAGCTTCTACGAAGAGCTTATGCAGGCCTATCCCGATGCCAAAGTGCTGTTGACCACACGCGATCCAGAGAGTTGGTTCGAAAGCGCCAGTAGCACCATCTATCAGATACGTCGCAATATCATAGCACGCATCCTCTTTTCACCTCCGTTCTTCTTCCTCATAGCAGCCCTCACCGGTGGCAGGGCACGTATTGGTCGCCTGGCCGGCACTCTCATCTGGGATGGCACATTTCACGGCCGTTTCGAGGACAAAGACTATGCTATTGCTGTTTTCAACCAGCATAACGAGGATGTCAAAAAGCGAGTCCCGCCCGCTAAGTTGCTGGTCTATACTGTGAAAGAAGGCTGGGAGCCGCTGTGCCGCTTTCTTGGCGTCGAGGTACCAGACACACCATTTCCCCACCTTAATGAGCGAGCTAACTTTCTTGGCACCAGGATGTTTCGACGGCGCTTGAGGTAACCAGCACACAGCGCAGATGCCAGGCTTTGCGGAGGCGATATAGCATTGCTACTCTGGACGCTTGTGCGCTCTTTCACTTTCCGGCGCCACAAAGCGATAGCCCACCCCCGGCTCCGTGAGGATGTAGCGCGGATTGGCTGGATCGGGCTCCAGCTTCTGGCGCAAACGATTGATATACACGCGCAGGTATTCGGCCTCGCCACCATATGCGGCCCCCCAGATACGCTGGAGCAGCATACGGTGAGTCAGCACCTTGCCAGCGTTGATGACCAGTTGCTCCAGCAGGGAAAACTCGGTAGGCGATAGCCGCACCTTCGCCCCGCGCAGTTGCACAGTATGCCCCACGAGGTCGATCTCAAGATCGCCAAAGCGCTGTATGCCGCCCGTGGAGGATATCACCTCCGATTGGGTACGGCGCAAGACGGCGCGTATGCGGGCCAGAAGCTCTTCTACTCCAAATGGCTTGGTGAGGTAATCGTCCGCGCCCAGATCGAGCGCAGTGACCTTGTCGCTTTCAGCATCCAGCGCGGTCAACACAATGATGGGCACGGCAGAGTGCTCGCGCACGCGCCGGCAAACTTCCAGGCCATCCATACGCGGCATCATAATATCCAGGATCAGCAGGTGGGGGTCTTCCCGCTCCCACAGGGCCACAGCCTCCAACCCGTTACTGGCTTCCAGCACCTCGAAGCCCCGTGCGCGCAGATTCCGGCTCACGAAGTCGCGTAGCGCTACTTCGTCTTCAGCGAGCAGAATGCGCCTGGCTTTTGTGGTCATATCTCCCTCTCTTGCTCTGTTCAGCGCTATGGTACCAGCACATCTATAGGGACCGCAGCCCCTGTAGGAGAGACGAGTGGCAGCGAGAACGAGATCGTGGTGCCCCGCGCGCCGCTCTCTGCCCAGATGACGCTTCCGTGAGCCTCGATGAAAGCTTTACAGATAGTGAGGCCAAGTCCGGTGCCGCCAGAATGCTGTTGCTGCCCATGGCGCGCCCGGTAGAAACGTTCAAACACATGGGGCAGTTCGTCGGGCATGATGCCAGGTCCATTATCTGCCACTGAGACGACAATGCCATCATCTCGCCTCTCAGCGCTAATACGGACCTGACCCTCACCATACAGCAATGCGTTCGCCACCAGGTTATGGAGCACCACCTCCATGCGCGCCCGATCCACGTCAACCAGGGGCAGGGTGTCAGGGATGTGCTGAGAGAGCACGACCGCTGGCTGGTCCAGCCGCTCGCTGATCTTCGCCACCAGATCCTGCACTCTGGTAGGCTCGCGATTGAGGAGGAGCAGCCCGGCTTCCTGGCGCGAGAGATCGAGCAGATTGCTCACAAGCTGCGCCAGCCGGTCGGCTTCTCCGCTGATCGTCTGCAAGAAATGCCGCTGATCCACCGGCGACCAGGTTATGTCTTCCTGGAGCAGCGTCGAGGCGTGGCCTTTGATTGCCGCCAGCGGCGTGCGCAGTTCGTGGCCGACCGCCGCCAGCAACGTCGTCTTGAACTCGTCAAGTTCGCGCTCGCGTGTTACATCGCGCAGCAGCAGGCCACGCCCAATGGCCCGCCCCGACTCGTCGCCCACATCGAACACACGCACATGGATGGCGCAGCGCCGGCCAGATCGCCTGATCTCGACAACCGACTCCATAACTTCGGCGGTCTCAGCCTGTCGCAGAACCCGCTCGCATTTCATAGTGTCCTCTGCTACCCCGCACAGCGCATCGTAGAGCGCGCTGATGGGGCGCAGAACCAGCGCCGAGCCGGGGAGATCCACGATCATGCTTGCTCCGAGGTTGGCATAGAGCACGGTCCCGTCGATGCCGGTGAGCACCAACCCATCGCTCATACTGCCCATGATCGCCTCCAGCCGCTGCTTCTCTTCCGAGGCCTGCTGGTAGATCCGCGCATTTTCTTGGGCCACCTCGCGGAGCCGCTCATCGCTGCGCTCGTAGAGTACCGCATGTTCCCAGGCCAGGGTGGCATAGTTCGCGAACGTCAGTAGCAGATCGATCTCGTTCTGGTTGAAGGGATGCGGCTCGGTCCGATGCACCAGCAGCACCACTCCTCCTGCATGGCGACTGATGATGGGGATCGCCAGCACTGAGCGGAAGCCTTCGTCATAGGAGAGCGATGCTTGCTGAGGGCCGAGCAGCTTCTGCACGGGCTTGCCGGTGCGAAGCGCCAGCACCGCCGACGAACTCTCGTGCGCAGAAGATAGCGAGAGATCCTGGTCATAGCGTTGACTGTGGCCATCGCTCACCAGCACGCGCAGCGCACCCTGTTCGTCTGGCAACAGCACCGCCGCGGCCTGCACATCTACCAGCCGTCGCACCTCGCGAATAATCTTGCGGACCACGGCCCGTGGCTCAAGCAGGCTGACCACAGCATTCGATGTTTCGAGCAGCGTGCGCAGTTCGCCGAGCTTGGCCACCCCGTCGCGCTCCAGGCGGACGAGTGAGCGTGCCAGGTTGCCTACCTCGTCATCACGCGCGGCGAGCACGGTTGCATGGACCGGGATTGATTGCTCCGAGGTTGGTAGCACCTGGTGCTGGATGGCGAGTGTATGCAGGGGGCGGATGACGCGGACCAGCAGCATCAGCCAGAAGAGCAGGCCGCCGATAGCGAAGAGCAGGGCTGCCGTCAGTAACCAGCGATGAAACTGCGTGACGACAACCAGCGCCTCGTCTACAGGCCTCTGCACGACGACAGCCCAGCCCACGTGCGGGACGGGTACGGCGCTGAAAAGCCACTCCTGACCTCCTGGCCCCGGCCCCTGGCGCGAGGCGACACGGCCCTGGAGCGCCTGGTCGGCACCCGGCAACTCGTTCAGAATCGTCAACAAGATCTGCGTATGATCGGGTGTAGCGACGACCTCGCCGCGGTTATCGATAATGTTGATCAGAAGATGCCGGCCCCGGAGCTGCTGGTCCGTGACGACATTCCTCAGAGGGTCACTGAGCGCGGCGAGCGAGAAACTGGCCGCGACGATGCCCACCAATCGTGTGCCAACGAGCGCAGGGTAGGCGATGATCATGCCAGCGTTGTATGTCGTTTCAGCCGCGATGCCCACCTCCAGGACCGGGCCAGTGGTCGTGAGGGCACGCTGGACAACGTCGGGCGGCGAGAATTGTGCCAAGGGCGTCTCTAATCCGTCCATACACCCTTGCAGAGCACAAGAGACGCGCACGATGCCTACCGAATCGAGCCAGTAGACCTGGTCCACGTCGCTGCGCGCGGCCTTGAAGGTCTGGAGGATGCTCACCATCGCAGCAGATGTCGTGGCCTGGCCCGCAAGCTTGCTCAGTTCAAGGATCGAGTGCTCGGCATCGCTCACACGGAGATTGGTCTCGACCGCGATATCCTGGGCCAGCGCCTTGTCAGACGTCTGGGCATCGGTACGCAACTGCTGCTCGGCCACAGCGTTGACGCCGACGCCTCCGAGCAGCACAATGGCCACAAAGAGCAGATAGACGCTCAGGAGTTGGATCAGCAGAGAGCGACGTATAAGATGCAGCATGGCCAGTCCTCCTGAACGCACTCTGTCGGGTGATCCATCGACGCTGGACCAGACCCCCAAAAGCCGAGCTACAAGACATAATCCCTGACACAGACCAGGCCAGGGTGTGGATATCGGTCTATTATATCACTCTGTCTACTTAATCACGCCGTGCGTTCCCACGTGATTCTGTGACGTTTACGTTTTATTTATACCACGGTGGATGCACGTTTATGGGCCGTTTATGTCCA
>JALYVR010000025.1:15735-16043 GCA_030853145.1 Chloroflexota bacterium
CCAATCACCTATACTTCGACTAGAAACTTGTAGCATGGTTCACCCATCCTGAGACGATGACGCACCTGTGTTTCAGACCCAGACCCTGCCTGCAAACAAAGAATCACTCTGCCGCTCAAAGAGTGGTGGCAGAAAACCATCCATGAAAGGAGTGCTGTGAACAATCCTCTCCCTATGAAAGATGGAGCAATCGGTGTACCCGATGCATTGGATCAGAACCCCTATGCCATTGAATTGCGCGCCGTCACCAAGCGCTTTCTGACGCCAAACGGCAAGGCGTATACCGCGATTCGCGATGTCAGCATAGC
>JALYVR010000484.1 GCA_030853145.1 Chloroflexota bacterium
GAGCCAAGCACGCTCTTCCGCTCAGAAGACGGAGGCGCGACCTGGCAAGAGCTGACGGCACTACGCCAACTACCTTCCGCGCCAACCTGGAGTTTCCCGCCGCGGCCCCACACGAGCCATGTTCGCTGGATTACGCCCGACCCACTGGTAGCGGGTCGCATCTTCGCCGCTATCGAAGCGGGCGCCCTGGTGCGCAGCCTGGATGGCGGGCAGACGTGGGAGGATCGCAAACCCGGTGGACCATACGATACGCACACGCTCATCATGCAGCGCCTGGCACCGAATCGCCTGTATTCGGCCGCTGGCGATGGGTTTATGCATCCAGGGAACGGCTTCGTCGCCAGCGATGATAGCGGCGACACCTGGTATCGACCTGGTGCGGGCTTAGGATATCATTACCTGTGGGGTGCCGCCGCCGACCCCACAACCATCATCATCTCCGCAGCTCACGGCCCTCAGGAGGCACATAACCCACGACAGGCAGAATCCACCATTTATCGGCGGTCCGGTGACAGTCAGTGGCAAGAGGTACACGACGGACTCCCTGAAGCGCGCGGCACGCTGGCCTCAGTACTGGCGGCAAACGAGGCCGAACCTGGCGTGTTCTACGCCGCAAACAACAAGGGCGTCTTCCGCTCGACGGATGCCGGCTCTAGCTGGGAGGCACTGCCTATTCGCTGGCCTGAGAAGAGGACGCCCGGTGGGCGCGCGCACGCACTTGTGGTGATGCCGGAATAAAGCCAACCGACACAGAATCTTGCCTGCTGCCGGCTCGCAACCCCGCAGTTGAAGCAGAAGAGAGATGTTGATGCCATTATGAATTATGATTTCTTCCTTCAGGTCATTAATGCATTGGCTTTTTCTGCTTCATGAAGATAGCAGCTTTGCGCCTGCCCATGCAGCATAGCAGCGACTCGCGTGTATGTCAACCATTAATTTAGATACTTAAATAGTGCTATACCCATGCTACGCATTCACATCCTCCCACACGTCCACCATCTCCCACACATGAATCGTCTTATCGCTGCTGCCCGACGCGATGTACTTGCCATCGGGCGACCAGGCCACTGCCCTGACGCCGGCTTGATGGCCAGTATACGCGGTGACCTGGGCGTCATTCATAGAGTTCCAGACCTGGACTCGCCTGCTTCTGCCTGCTACGACAATATGGTTCCCGTCGGGGGACCAGGCCAGCGCCAGAACCGATCGGCGGTGCCTCTGAAGGGCGGTCGGCGGCACTCCGGGCGTAGTATTCCAGATCCAGACCGAGGTATTGCCGGCAGAGGCGAGGACAACCCCAAAGGGCGACCAGGCCACCGCGTTCACAACTCCCTGATGGTGCTGAAACGTGGAGACCAGTTTACCCTCTCGCCAGTTCCATACCTGGACGGTGCCATCCTCTCCTCCTGAGGCGATATGTCTCCCATCAGATGACCAGGCCACTGTGCGGACGCGACCGGTATGGCCCCAGCCGGTCAGCAGCGAGAGACGGCGGCGAGCATAGGTGAAGATAGGCTCGCCATCGGACGCGTTCCAGATCTGCACGGTCCTATCATCACCACCGGAAACAACCATTTCGTTGTCAGGGGACCAGGCCACCGTATGAACCGCCCCCACGTGTCCGCTAAAGGTAGCAAGCGGTTGCCCGCTTTGGGCATCCCACACCTGCGCGGTGCCATCTCTGCCCGCCGATACCAGCGCCTGCCCATCCGGTGACCACGTAACGCTATAAACCGGACCTTTATGCCCCCGGTACATGAAAAGGTGCTTCCCATCCTGAGCACGCCATACCTGCACGCTGCCATCGCTGCTCGCAGAGGCAATCTTCTGGCTATCTGGCGACCACGTGACGGCCGTCACTACTCCGCTATGTCCCATGTAGATCATCCTGCATACAGTGTGTATCTGTTTGCTGAGCACGGGATATACGGGGCGGACTGATACAGGGATCGCATTTATAGGCGCGGTGTTTCTAGTGAACGAGGCGGTTTTTTCGAGGGTGGCGAGCCGCTCCAGTTCTTGCTTGATCACACGAGCGCTGGTTGGCCGGGCGCCGGGATTCATGGTAAGCATCTGCTCAAGCAGCGTGCGCAAGGGGATCTCCAGGGGATGCGCCGGGCGATCGTACACCTCCAACGGGGGGAAGTCAAACGGAGTCGGGCTGTTCAGTGAGGGATCATTGCCAGAGAGGCATTGATGTAGTAAGGCACCCAGGCTGTAGAGGTCGGAGCGCGTAGTCGTCTGCGACTTGCCGTATTGTTCGGGAGCGGCGTAGCCACTGGAGCCAAAAGAGACCGTGTCTTTGGCCTGACCCGGTTTGAAGTGCCGGGCGATACCGAAATCAATCAGGAACAGCCGTCCCTGCGGCGTTTGCAGGATATTAGCAGGTTTGAGGTCGCGGAAGATAATCGGCGGCTGGCGCGTGTGCAGATAGTCGAGCACACTGCATAGCTCGATGCCCAACGCCAGCGCTTGTTCCAGTGGTAGGCAGTGGCCATCGGCGTTGTTTAAGCGTTCTTCTAGCGTCTGGCCCTCGATGAAATCCATCACCAGGTACCAGCGCCCACCCTCGGAGAAGTAGTCATGGATGGCTGGCAGATTGGAATGAGACAGCCCGACCAGCATAAGGGCTTCACGCTTAAAGTTGCTGACTGCCTCCACGCTTTGCTGCGTATTCAAGCCACCCAGGCTGATCTCTTTCACCGCTACATGCCAATTGTTGAAGAGCGTGTCTGCGGCCCGGTACACCGTACCCATCCCGCCCTGTCCAAGCTGCCTGAGGATACGGTAGCGGTCCTTCAGCAGTGCGTTGGGGACGAGATGGCCTGCAAGGGTCAGAACAGGGCTGGAGGCAGTAGAAAATGACAGCGCGTCAGGCGCCTGTAACGCGTGCCCGCAGGCAAAACAGAATCTCGCCTGTTGCTGGTTCGCGGCTCCACAGTTGGTGCAGAAGAGAGGCGCCGATGCCTTAACCATCCTCGCGCTAGATCCTCCTTGTATCGTTAGAGGAGGAGTACCTGATGTACGCTGGCTCCCCCAGGCAGCCTCATTATACACCAAAGCCAGCGTCCCTATGCTCAAGCAGGCAGCACATATGAACCCGATACAGCGCCTCAATTTTGGACAGAGGGCCTTACGATCGCATATAATAGAGGGTGTAGGCCCATACGGTCGCGCTAACCCTTACACCAGTGAGCCGCTCTACGTCGCTGTTCGATGCGAGTACAGCTTTACGTCTTCACTGCCGGCAATACTGGTCAGAAAGGGAAGGGCGCGAGTTGTAGTTCATTGAGAAGAGGAAAATAGGTAAGAATTGCTATGAGCGACGAAACTAGAAATAAGCCGGACCAGGGGCAGACCAATGGCGCCAGTGGGCAAGAGCAGTCCACCTTGACCACGCGCCAGGGGCACCCCATTGTTGATAACCAGGATCTGCGTACCGTGGGTGAGCGCGGACCCGCGACGCTTGAAAATTATCAGTTCATCGAAAAGCTCTCGCATTTTGACCGCGAACGCGTCCCGGAGCGTGTGGTGCATGCGCGCGGCACCGGCGCCCACGGGTATTTCGAGGCCTATGGCACGGTCGGCGACCAGCCAATCAGCAAGTACACCAGAGCCAGGCTGTTCCAGGAGAAGGGCAAGCGCACCCCTTTGTTCGTGCGCTTCTCGACGGTGATTCATGGCAACCACTCCCCCGAGACGCTGCGCGACCCGCGCGGCTTCGCGGTGAAGTTCTATACCGAGGACGGCAACTGGGACCTGGTAGGCAATAACCTGAAGGTGTTCTTCATCCGCGACGCCATCAAGTTCCCGGACTTTATCCACGCCTTTAAGCCCGATCCGGTCACCAATCGTCAGGACCCCAACCGCCAGTTCGACTTCGTCAGCCTCAAGCCTGAGGCGATCCATATGATCACCTGGCTATTCAGCCCCTGGGGCATTCCGGCAAACTACCGCCAAATGCAGGGGTCAGGCGTCAATACCTACAAATGGATCAATGCCCAGGGCCAGGCCGTGCTGGTGAAGTACCATTGGGTACCGGAGCAGGGCGTGAAGAATCTGACGCAGACGCAGGCCGATGAGATCCAGGCAAAAAACTTTGGCCATGCCACCCAGGACCTTCGCAATGCCATCGAACGTGGCGATTTCCCCGCCTGGGAGCTGCGCGTGCAGATCATGCCCGATGGCGAGCATCCCGAACTGGACTTCGATCCGCTTGATGATACCAAGACCTGGCCCGAAGAGCAGTTCCCGCAGTTGCCGGTGGGACGCATGGTCCTGGATCGCAACCCGCAGAACTTCTTCGCCGAGGTTGAGCAAGCAGCCTTTGGGACAGGTGTCCTGGTGGATGGACTGGATTTCTCGGATGATAAGATGCTGCAAGGCCGCTCCTTCTCCTACTCCGATACGCAGCGCCATCGCGTCGGCATAAACTACCTGCAATTGCCGATCAATCAGCCCAAAACCCATGTCGCGACCAACCAGCGTGATGGCTCAATGGCCTATTATGTCGATGGCGTCTCCGCCGGCGAGAATCCGCATGTCAACTACGAGCCGAGCGCCCTCGGTGGCTTGCAGGAGGCTCCCCAGG
>JALYVR010000485.1 GCA_030853145.1 Chloroflexota bacterium
GGAGGAGGCCTCACCCGGATGCGGCAAGCCGAATCCCTACGCGGGAGAGGGCCATTTCACCCGTGCCATGAACCTTGACAGAGTACTACCTTTCTGACCCTCCGTGTCTCTTCAAATTACCCGCCGCAGGCGCGCTATAGCGTCGGCGACGCTCTCGCGTTCGTTGTAGATGGCGGAGCCGGCTACGAGCAGGGTGGCGCCGGCCTGCACGACCTGCGGGGCGGTCTCCTCGTGGATGCCGCCATCGACCTCGATGGGGCAGTCCAGGTTGCGCCGGGTAAGCATCTGGCGCAGGTGGGCAATTTTGGGCAGGGTTTCGGGCAGGAACTGCTGGCCGCCAAAGCCAGGATTGATAGTCATAATCAGCACCATATCGAGCAGCGAGAGGATATCTTCGAGCATAAAGACGGGTGTGGAGGGTGTGAGGGCGACGGCGGCCTGTTTCCCGCTGGCTTTGATCTTCTGGATGATGCGGTGCAGGTGCGGGCTGACCTCTTGATGCACGATGATCACATCGGCGCCGGCATGCGCGAAATCTTCGATGTATTGCTCCGGGTTGTCAATCATCAGGTGGGCCTCGATAGGCAGAGTGGTGCTGCGGCGCACGGCCTCGACGACGAGTGGACCCATGGTGATATTGGGCACGAAATGGCCATCCATCACGTCTACCTGGATACGCTGGGCGCCGGCTGCCTCTGCCTCGCGCACCTGTTCGCCCAGGCGCGTGAAATCGGCGGAGAGTACAGAGGGAACGATACCGATCATAGTGTGTCGAGGTCCTTTCTAGAGCGCAGGAGTGCCGCCGCCGCTGTATCGAGCATCCAGGTCACCTCGCCGTCTGTGGGGCGCACAACCTGGGCGGGATATTCGTCTGGTTGGTACGGGTCTTCAAGGACTGCCTTCAAGGCCTCGGCCTTGTCGCTGCCGGTGACCAGGAAGAGGACGTGCCGCGCGGCGTTCAGCAGGGGCGGCGTGAAGGTCAGGCGAGGCGGGGGTGGCTTGGGTACGGTCACGGGCATCACCAGGCGGCGTTGCTCGTGCAGTGAGTCCTGGTGGGGAAAGAGCGAGGCGGTATGGCCTTCCGGTCCCATGCCGAGCTGGATCAGGTCAAAGTTGGGCAGGCCCTCGCTGCCGAAGGTATGCTGCATCTCAACGGTGTAGGCCTGCGAGGCTGCGTCGCGATCCCCCTGGTCCGCCGGCATGCGATGCACCTGGCTGGCGGGGATCGGAACATGGCTCAAGAGGCTAGCGAGCGCCATGGCATAGTTGCTCTCCTCGCTCTCGGGCGGAACGCAGCGCTCGTCGGACCAGAAGATCTCCACTAGATCCCAGTCGATCTGGTCGCGATACGGCTCGCTAGCAAGCAAACTATATAGCTTTTTGGGCGTTGAGCCGCCGGCCAGGGCCAGCGTGAAGCGCCCGTGGGTGATGATAGCCTCCTGTGCCAGGCGCACAACGTAGCCTGCCGCCTCGCGGCTCAAGGTATCGGAATCAGGATAAATCGCAATCTGCATAGCATGCTCCTGCGTATAGATTATTTCAATAATGCGGCCATCTCTTGCAGCGTTTCCTCAAAAAGATAATCGTGTCCCGTAATCTGTAGTTCAGCGTGGAGCAGCGTGCTTTCCCTGTGCTGATCTGTGAGTCTGACGACGCGTTGTGGGCCGGTATCCTCTTTCAAAGAGACGGAGGTCTGGGCGTGATCGGGACCGCTTTCGCGGTCGATGACAAACTGTGCCTGTTCCTGATTGACACGGCTGGTCAGGCGCAAGAGATAGATGGAGCCGGGTGGCATATGCGGCTCGACCTGCGGGCGAATATCAATCTGCGCCGCTTGATTATCTGGGCAGAGCATATGCCAGTGGTAGGTACCACTAGTGGTGTCCACCTGGTTGAGTCCAGTATTGGCGGCGAATTTCCAGCCGAGACGCTCCTTGAGCCAGCCCGCGAGCAAGAGCGCGCACATGGGTTCCGAGGAGATCACGCCATGTGCGGTATAGGCGGGTGTGCCGAGAAAAGCTACGGTATGTTCTATCTCGATGGAGTGAATGCCATCCAGGTAGGGTCGGTACTCTGTGGCATCGAAGAACTGGGCCACGAGTTGCCGCAGAGGCGTCAGGCGCCCCCAATTCAAATCGCTGAGCGCGCAATGGGGTGAGGACCGCAAGAGATCGGTCAGTATACAGATGCCTTGCTCAGGATAGAGGAAGGTGGCCGAGTCCACAATGACCCGGTCGCTACTGGTGGCCAGGCGATTGAAGGCTGTTGACTCAACGGGCGGATCGCCGATCCACCAGAGATAGATAGGGAGATCGGGTTTAAGCAGTGGCTGGATGATATTCGCGGCATAGTGACTGGCGCTATTGTTGAGCAGGACAGTGATCTGCTCAAAGGTATGGCGTGTGATATCCGAGATAACCGGGAAGCTGCGCAGCGTGATCCAGGTAGAGACCGGGTTGGCGGTGTTGGCGGTGTGGTCAAAGATCAGAATAATCACACGCGCCACCTGTGTGCTGGCCAGCTCGCGTAGCACGGCGCTGGCGCGTTCCGCTGACTGGATGGTAGGTACACAGACGACAAGATTCAGCACGCTGGTACGCACCCCGATATTCTGGCTCACGCGCATATTATCGGCCGATATCTTCCAGAGGAAAGTTATTTCCTCGTCAAGTTGTTCCAGGCGTACAGCTTTTCCTGCCCAGGGTGAACGTATCCCCAGGGCTTTGTTGGTGTCCTCGGTCATACCCGCCTCCCTTTGTGCCGTGAACGGCAGTGTTCTAAGACATGAACAGCAGTGTTCTCTTTTCTATTGTACAGGATCGGCTACGGACGGCGCCATCGACGGCCATCGCGCCAGATAAACTCGTCGGCGGTCTGAGGGCCCCAGGAGCCGGCCTCGTAGGTCAGGAGCGTCTCGCGGGTTTCTGTGGCCCACTCGTCGAGAATGCCTTGAATAAAAGTCCAGGCGGCCTCCACCTCGTCGCGGCGGGTGAACAGTGTTGAGTCGCCCAGCAGGCAATCGAGGATCAGGCGCTCGTATGCTTCGGGTTGCTGGCGCACAAAGGAAGAGCCGTAGAAGAAATCCATATTCACCGAGCGGATCTGCATCTCGGTGCCGGGAACCTTGGCGCCGAACTTCAGCGAGATGCCCTCGTCGGGTTGAATGCGTAGCACGATCACATTGGGGTCGAACTGTCCCTGCGCCTCACTGCGCTTGAAGAGCATGAGCGGCGCCTGCTTGAACTGGATAGCGATTTCCGTGATGCGTTTGGGCAAGTGTTTGCCGGTGCGCAGGTAAAATGGAACGCCCGCCCAGCGCCAGTTATCGATGAAGAGTTTCATGGCGATATAGGTTTCGGTGGAGGAGGATGGTGCGACGCCCTTCTCTTCCGTGTAGCCGGGGACGGGTTGCCCATTGGCCCAGCCGGGGCCGTATTGCGCGCGTATCATATTAGTCTGCACCTCGCGCCCGGTCAGAGGTTGCAGGGCATGCAGCACTTTGACTTTTTCGTCGCGTACGGCATTAGCGTCGAAGGCGATAGGCGGCTCCATCGCTACCAGTGTGAGCAACTGCATCATATGGTTCTGGATCATATCGCGAATGGCGCCAGCCTCCTCGTAATAGGCGCTGCGCCCCTCCAGGCCGATATTCTCCGACACAGTAATCTGCACGTGATCGATGTAGCGGCGGTTCCACACCGGCTCGAAGATGCCGTTTGCCAGGCGGAAGACCAGGATGTTCTGCACTGTCTCCTTGCCCAGGTAGTGATCGATACGGTAGACCTGTTCCTCCTTGAAGACGCGCAGCACCTGGCGGTTAAGCTCGCGCGCCGAGGTCAGGTCATGTCCGAAGGGCTTCTCAATGATGATACGCGTCCAGCCCTTGCGGTTTCTATTAAGGCCGGCCGCGCCGAGATGCTGAATAATTTCAGGATACTGGCTGGGAGGGGTCGAGAGATAGAAGATACGATTGCCGCCGGTGCCCCGTTCCTGATCAATCTTATTCAGCAGTGTATTCAGTCTCTCGTAGCCGGCGGGATCATGGAAGTCGGATTGTAGATAGAAAATGCCGGAGGCAAAGCTGTCCCACACCTGGGAATTGACCGGCTTCTGGCGCGAATACTCGTTCACGGCTTCAAGCGCCTGCTCACGAAACTGGTTATGGTCGTAGGGCCGTCGCGCGAAGCCTACGACAGAGAAACCCGCTGGCAGAGGATGCTCCAGTGCCAGGTTATACAATGCCGGCAAAAGTTTTCGATGCGTCAAGTCGCCGGTAGCTCCAAAGATGACCATCACGCATGGCTCGGGGCTATGCTTGATGCGTATCCCCTCGCGAAGTGGATTGGTCGCCTCGACTGCGCTACGTTGAGGCATTACTGTGCTCCTAGTCCTTTAGTTAGTTATCGACATGATTTTCATATAGTCTATCAAGTATAAGCACGTGTGTTGGGGGAGAGTGGATCTCGTCCTGTGACGACGCTGCTAGCATCGTTGCTATGAGACGAGATCCACTCTCCCCAGGAAGGTTCTGTTCTGCTGCCTTCTTCTCGTTATTGTATGTTCGCTTGTCAATAGCCCACGTGGATAGGTC
>JALYVR010000486.1 GCA_030853145.1 Chloroflexota bacterium
GTGAGATAGGCCAGGGCCCACTGAAAAAGCACCACGGCGCGGTTCCTGAAGCCAATCAGGCGCACGATGTGTATCGCCAGCCAGAAGACCCAGGCCAGGAAACCTGTCAATTGCAGCCTGCCATTATCCACGATCCCCCAGGAGCGACCGACCGTTGCCAGATTCAGCGTGTTGCGGTAGCGGAAAGGCGGCCTTTCCTGTCCGGCCAGGCGCGCTTTGATGAGAGAGGCGATGTAGTGCCCTTGCTCTATGGCTACAGGCGCAACGCCGGGCAGCGCTTTCCCATCCTGCATGCAACAGGCGGTATCGCCGATCACAAACACATTCGGATGCTCAGATACGCTCAGGTCCGGCTGAACCTGAACGCGGCCCGCGCGATCAGTGGCGGCGCCGAGCCATGTTCCCGCCGGCGAGGCCAGGACGCCCGCCGTCCAGATGACGGTGCTGGCGCTGAAACGCTGGCCCGCGATCACTACGCCATCCGCGTCGATTAACTCGACGGGCGCGCCCGTGCGCACCTCTACCCCCAGGCGATTGAGGGCCTGCCTGGCTTTCTGCGCCGACTTCTCAGGAAAAGAAAGCAGGATGCGCGGCGCGGCCTCCACCAGGATAATGCGTGCCGAGCGGGGGTCGATATGCCTGAAATCACTTGCCAGCGCCTTGCGGGCCAGTTCTGCAATCGCGCCAGCCATCTCGACGCCTGTGGGGCCCGCGCCGATCAGCACGAAGGTGAGCAACGACTGCTGGATCTCCGGGTCGCTCTCCATCTCGGCTGCCTCGAAGGCCAGCAGGATCTTGCGCCGCAGCCCCGTGGCCTCCTCCAGCGACTTGAGTCCCGGCGCGAACTGCTCCCATTCACGATGTCCAAAGTAGTTCTGGCGCGCCCCCGTCGCGATAACCAGGTAGTCATATGCCAGCGAGCGCTGCCCCATGATGACGCGCTGCTCCTGTGTATCAAGGCCTGTCACCTCGGCCAGCACGACTTCGGTATTTTTCTGCCTCCTGAGCACGCCGCGAATGGGGGCGCTGATATCGGCAGGCGAGAGACCCGCCGTCGCCACCTGGTAGAGCAGCGCCTGAAATAGATGGTGATTGGTGCGATCAACGACTATGATGTTGGCCGGCGCGTCGCTCAAAGCCCGCGCCGCCCGCAGGCCACCGAAGCCAGCTCCAATGATCACGATGCGGGGAATGGTGGCCACACGCGGCCCGGTGGAGGATGTGTCTGCCATGCCAGGAGCCACAAGTTGGCCGTGTGGATGCTGCATTTCTCTGTCCATAGATCATGCCCTTCCTTGCTTTCATACGCGAATATCTCTTCTATTATAAGCCCAGGCAGGAAGGGAGACACGGCCGTTACCTGAAATGGCCCTGGCCTCTGGACTCACAATAGCTGGCTCTTTGAGGCCGTCTTCGTGGCGTTGTGGAACATAGGAGCAATCAAGCATATGGTATAGTGCTTACAGGCTACTGTTACCCCGCCATGTGGGACTTCAGCGGAGGAGAGAACCTATGTCAGAAGAACACCCTTCTTCCACGCTAGCCCAGGAGATGCTGCGACCAGAGCAGGCTGCGATGTTGCTACGACGCCAGGACGCGCTCCAGCGCGAAGCGCAGGCTGTGTTGGCGGAACTTGGGCTGGTCAAGCTGCTGAGTCCGGCGGGCACTCTGAGACAGGTTGGGAGTTCCGTCCTGGGGCTGATGGTCTGGCGCGATATCGACCTGGCCGTCTCCAGCCCCGGTCTGGACATTGAGTATGTGTATGCGATCATGCAGCCACTGTATACGCATCCGCAAGTCAATCAGGTGCGCTACTTGAATGGGCGTGGTCCCTTCAACCCGACCGGATTGCAAATCAATGAACGCTATTACTTTGCTGTCTATGCTATGCTTGCCGGCAGCGAATGGAAAATCGACATCTCCTTCTGGCTTGGGGCAGGCATCCATCCCGAACCGCTCCACGAAGCTATCGAGCAGCAACTCACCCCCGACACCCGGCTTACCATCCTCTGGATCAAAGATATATGGTACCAGTTCCCCGCCTATCGCCAGGAGGTCTACAGTACTGACATATACGACGCCGTACTCCAGCATGGCGTGCGCACCCCGACCGAGTTCGATGATTACCTTGTTCAGCGGGGCAAACCCGCACGGGTATTATGAGGAAAAGTACTACATGACCTATGAGAATCAAGAGCAGATTGAAGAGCTTGTACAAAGATTCGCCGCGATACCAGGAAGATTGACGCGTGCAATTGCTGAAAAGACGCCCGACCAGCTTCACATAGCCCCTGTACCCGGAGCCTGGACAGCCGGCGAGGTTCTCGCTCACATGCGCGCGGTCGATGCTATTATGACTACACGCATCATTATGCTTCTTGCTCGCGATGCGCCTCCGCTGGTGGCCTTCGATGAACGCCGTTGGGCCGAGGTTGCTGGGTATGCGAATACTGATATGCATCTTTCAGTGTCGCTCCTAACGTTGCGCCGCGCGGAGGTTGTTGCTGCCCTGCAGCAGCTTCCACCAGAGGCCTGGCAGCGCAGTGGCCAGCATGAAACTCGCGGAACGATGTCGGTGCGCGATATTGTGCAAGATATGCTGGTGCATGAAGAGGAACATTGTTCGCAGATCGAGAAGCTGTTTGTTGCTTAAAAACGGAGGAATACTATGTCATCTTTCCCGCAAAATGCCGCCCTCATCCTCATCGATATCCAGAAAGGCTTTGACGATCCGGTGTGGGGCCGGCGAAACAATCCCGCTGCTGAGACGCGCATAGCTACCCTGTTGCACGCGTGGCGGCGCAGCGGTCGGCCCATTTTTCATATCCAGCATCTTTCCCAGATCCCGCATTCACCCTTGCGCGCTGACTCCCCAGGAGGCGAGATCAAAGATATGGTACGCCCGCTGGACGGGGAGCCTGTGCTTCAGAAGCGCGTCAACAGCGCGTTCATCGGCACAGATCTGGAAGAGCGTCTCAGGCGCGCGGATATCAGCACGCTGATCATTACCGGGCTGACGACGAACCACTGTGTCGAGACAACTACACGCATGGCAGGCAACCTCGGCTTCCATACGTACCTCGTCTCCGATGCCACCGCGACCTTTGATCGGAGGGGACCCGACAACGTGCTCCACAGCGCGGAAGATATCCAGGCCATGACTCTAACCAATCTGCACGAGGAGTTCGCCACTATTGTGACAACCAGCGAGGTGCTGCAAGGCCTCGCGTGAAGAACTCTATCAAGTTTCATTGGGCAAGATGATAGTGCTCCGATTAGTGCTCCCCCTCTCGCGTAGGGGCTATGGCCTGCCCATTGGTTGATACGAAATCATGTGTCGGCCTTGGAACAGGGCACCCGCGAGGGATGCCCCTACATTTCATACCCCGCGATCGGCGCTGCCAGACGAATGACCCGGTCGGCTATGGAACCGGTCCCCATCGCTATACCACCTCTGCCTGGTCAGACATGTAGGGGCGATCCCTTGCGGTCGCCCTGTCCAAGGCCGACATATGATTTCGTATCAATGTATGTGGCTTGCCTCGCCCGCGTAGCCAGGCACACGGGCGAGGCAAGCCATAGCTCCTACGCGAGAGAGGGTGCGCATGCGACTTTTAAATGAGCCCTGAGAGGGGATCCCGGTCTATTCAGATTGGACCTTCTCTGCTATACTGGACGCATGACGCAGGAAGCAGCGATTGTCCAACGCAAAGAGCGACACTGTGTATCCGTGTCATCACTACACAAACAACCACAAGGTCGTGGTCTGGTCCAACGCCGCCTGAAAGGAACTGTACCACGTCATGCGTCCTGTGAAGAATGAAGATTCCCCGCCTGTCGAAGAGGTGCGCACCACGCGGGTGAGGCACTCTCGACCAACCAGAGAGGCCGAAGCCAGCGTCCCTCCTGCCATCGCTACGACCGTGACCATCGCGGATATCTGGGAGGCCTACAAGCTGCTCAAGCCCCGGCTCCATCATACACCGCTCACGGCCTCGCGCACCCTGCGCGAGTTGACGGGGGCCGATGTCTATTTGAAGGCTGAGAACATGCAGCGCTCCGGTTCGTTCAAGGTACGCGGCGCCAGCTATAAGCTCTCGCGCCTGCGTGAACAAGAATATCACCGGGGCGTGATCGCGGCTTCAGCGGGCAATCACGCCCAGGGGGTGGCCATTGCCGCTGCCCAGTACAAGATCCCCTGCACGATTGTGATGCCGGAGACCGCGCCGCTGGCCAAGATCACCGCAACCCAGGGCTACGGGGCACAGGTGGTGCTGCACGGCTTCACCTATGACGATGCCTACCAGCACTGCCTGGAGCTACAACAGCAGACGGGCGCGACCTTCATCCATGCCTTCGATGATCCCGACGTGATCGCCGGACAGGGTACGCTGGGCCTGGAGATGCTGAGCGACCTCCCCGATGCGGATGCCCTGGTGGTGCCGATCGGCGGCGGTGGGCTGATCGCAGGCATCGCCATCGCGGCGCGCGCGCTCAGACCTGATATCACCATCATCGGTGTGCAGGCGGCAGGCGCGGCGAGTTGCAGCGCGTCGCTGACCGCCGGGGAGCCGGCCACACTGCCCACGAT